>CAYWHF010000039.1:5464-10948 GCA_964457695.1 uncultured Methylocapsa sp. | reverse complement strand
ATTCGACACCGAGCGCGCACTCGATCCGGAAATTGTGAAGAATCTGCGCCGGATTTATCAGCTCGACCTGCCCCTCATCGAGCAATTCTGGCTCTATCTGCAAAGCCTCGCTCATGGCGATCTGGGCCCAAGCCTCCATTGGCGCGATTTTTCCGTGGGCGAACTCTTCGCCAAGGCGCTTCCCATCTCGGCGACGCTCGGCGCCAAAGCCATGCTCGTCGCAATCCTCGCGGGTACGGTACTCGGCGTAGCAGCAGCGATGAGCAAAAGCGCGCTTGGCCCGCGCCTCGTCGACGCCGCGGCCCTGTTCGGCATCGTTCTGCCGGTCTTTGTCATCGCGCCCGTTCTGCAGCTCGCTTTCGGCTTGACGCTTCATATTCTGCCGGTTGGCGGCTGGAACGAGGGGGCATGGCAAAACCAAATCCTGCCGGTGGCGACGCTCGCGTTACCGCAAATCGCCATTGTGGCGCGGCTGATGCAAGCGTCCCTCAAAGATGCGCTTCTTATGCCTCATATCCGCACGCTGCGGGCCTTTGGCATGCCGCGCGCCCATATCGTCATGCACGCTTTGCGCGCGGCCTTTCCTCCGGTTGTTTCCTATCTCGGCCTCGCCGCCGCCAATATCCTCACGGGTTCGGTCGTCGTCGAAACCATTTTTGGGATTCCGGGGATGGGCCGCTATTTCGTCTACGGCGCGCTCGGGCGCGATTACACGCTTGTCATGGGCACGGTTGTCGTCGTCGCGGCGGCGGTCATATTGTTTAACCTCATCGTCGATCTTATCCTCGTCTGGCTCGATCCGCGCGTGCGTTTTGAATCGAGGCCGGGATGACACGGCCGAAGCAGCTGTCCTTTCCCACGCACCGGTCTACGGCAGCCAGCCTTGCGATCCTTGGATCGATCGCACTCCTTTGCCTTTTTGGCCCGCTTTTTACTGGCCATTCCTACGATCAGGTCTATCGCGATTATGTTCTCGTCCGCCCCTCGCTTCATGCTCACCCGACAGCCTCGGAAACCCGTGAAGCATTGGAAACCCTCGCGCGGCGCATGCATCTGCAAATCGCGGCTCAGCGCGAAGATGGCGCTGCTTTGCATGTGACGCTCAAGAGCAGCAAGCCCTTTTATCCGCGCGCTTTGCTGGCATTTGAACGCTCGGATGTTTTTGGGCCTTCTAAGATAGTTAAATCAGAAGACGAAGGCCGGCGCGTTGACGTCGACATTTCTCTAAGGCAACAAGTCCTTCTATTTGGGACCGACGCCAATGGGCGCGATCTTCTCACGAGGACGCTGATCGCCGGGCGCGTCTCCCTTGCGGTGGGGCTGCTCGCCTCCTTCGTGGCCCTCACCATCGGCGTCACCTACGGCGCCATTGCAGGCTATGCCGGCGGGCGCACCGACGCTCTGATGATGCGCATTGTCGAAATCGTCTATGCGCTTCCGTTCATCTTCCTCGTAATTGTCCTCGTCATGATGTTTGGCCGTAACTTTGTACTGATTTTTGTTGCGATCGGCGCGGTCGAATGGCTCGATATGGCGCGCATCGTTCGTGGCCAGGCGCTTTCGATCAAGCAAAAGGAGTTTGTTGCCGCCGCCGAGGCGCTTGGCGCGGGCGCGCCAGCGATACTTTGGCGCCATATCATTCCCAACGCCTCCGGGCCAATTGCCGCCTATCTTACCGTGCTTATCCCGCGCGTGATTTTGCTTGAAAGCTTTGTTTCCTTTTTAGGCCTAGGCGTACAGGAGCCCTTGACGAGCTGGGGAGTGCTCATAGCCGATGGCGCAAGGAACATCCAAGGTGCTGTTCATCTTCTGATTTTTCCGGCGTTATTTTTGGGAGCCACGCTTGGTGCGCTCCAAATTCTTGGAAATGCTTTGCACGCGGAAAAAACGTGGGCTCGCTGATGGACCCAAAAACCCTGCTCCAGATCGGCGATTTGCATGTGAGCTATGGGCCTATCCGGGCCGTCAACGGTGTGAGCCTTACCGTCCGGCGCGGCGAAACGGCGGCGATCGTCGGTCAATCCGGCTCCGGCAAGAGCCAGACTTTTCTTGCCGCACTGAGACTTCTGCCCCGGCAAGCTTCTATAAATGGCTCGGTCATCTTCGAGCGCAATGAGCTTCTCTCGCTTTCGCAAAGGCAGCTCGATGTTCTGCGTGGCAGGCGCATCGCGATCATCTTTCAGGAGCCGATGTCGTCGCTCGATCCCCTCTTTACGGTGGGCAGTCAGATTGCCGCGATCCTGCGCCTTAAGGCAGGCTTTTCCCGCCCTGCCGCCAAGGCACGCGCAATCGAACTTCTGGATCTCACCGGCATCGCCGAGCCGCAGCGCCGTGTCCATTTCTATCCGCATGAACTTTCCGGCGGCCAGCGCCAGCGCGTCGCCATCGCGATGGCCATTTCCTGCAACCCGGATTTGTTGATCGCCGACGAACCCACTACAGCTCTCGATGTGACGGTGGCCGCAAAAATTCTCGAACTTTTGGAATCGCTCAAACAAAAATTTAGCATGGCGATGATTTTTATCAGCCATGATCTCGGACTTGTTCGCTGCGTAGCAGATAGTGTCCATGTGATGCGCAAGGGCGAAATTATTGAGAACGGCCCCGCTGCAGAAGTTATAGCAAATCCGCGCCACGACTATACGCGTGGTTTGCTCGCGACCATGCCGCGCGGGCGGTCTCGTAACCGAAATGACGCGCCTGTGTTGCTGCGCGCCAGTGGCGTGCGCGTAAAATTTCATTTGCGCGGCGGCTTTTTAAGCCGGGGCCACGCGATCAAAGCGCTCGACGGGGTAAGCCTGACGCTAGGCCAAGGCCGGACGCTTGGCATTGTCGGTGAATCCGGCTCAGGCAAATCGACCCTCGCCCGCGCGCTCTTAAAACTCGCGCCTGCAAATGGTGCGATCGTTTTTGACGGCAAAAATCTCACTCACCTCGCCCGGAGCGCCATGCGGCCGCTGCGCCGCTCCATGCAACTCGTCTTTCAAGACCCTTTTGGTTCGCTGTCCCCTCTGATGCGTGTTGGTGATATCGTCACCGAAGGATTACGCATCCACGAGCCCGCTATGACGCGCCGCGAACGCGAACAGCGCGCTGCAACAGCGCTTGAGGAAGTGCTCCTTGACCCGGAGTTGCGCCATCGCTTTCCGCAGGAACTGTCGGGCGGGCAAAGGCAGCGCGTGGCAATCGCGCGGGTGATGATCTTGAAACCACAGCTTGTGGTGCTCGACGAACCGACCTCCGCTCTCGACCGGGCCGTCCAAATCGAGATTCTAGCCTTGCTCGAGCGCTTGCAAGAGGCGCATGGATTGACTTATGTTTTTATAAGCCACGACCTCGCCGTGATCCGCGCCGTCGCCGATGAAATCGCGGTAATGAAAGACGGCCGTATTGTCGAACAGGGGCCAGCAAGGGAGATTGTCGAGCGCCCGCGCGAGCCCTATACAAAGGCGCTTATTGAGGCGGCTTTTTAAGTATGGGATGTTTGAGAGGCTGCGCTAAGTTACGATATAGAGTATGTCTTACCTATCCGGAGAGAGAGCCGGAGCAGAGTAGGGTGGCAAGGTCGGTCTCATGCTTTTTGAAGGTCAAACACTCAAGGTTGATGTGCAAGATGGAGGCATCGCGGAGCTGCGCTTCGACCGCAGCAACGAACCCATCAACAAGCTCGATGCCCTAGCATTCGGCGAACTCAGCCGCGCCCTTGATGCGATCACGGCAACGCCCGCCATCAAAGGCGTTTTGATTACCAGCGCCAAGGAGGCGTTTATCGTTGGCGCCGACATCTTCGAATTCACCGGCATCTTCAAACGCCCGGAAAAAGACATCGCCGCTTTTGTCGCGGCCAACAGCGCGCTTATTACCGCGCTTGCCGATCTCCCCGTGCCGACGGTTGCCGCGATCAATGGTCTTGCGCTTGGCGGCGGCTTTGAGGTTGCACTCGCGGCTGACTACCGGGTCATGTCGACCGGCGCAAAAATCGGGGTTCCGGAAATTCATCTGGGGATTTTTCCGGGTTATGGCGGCACCGTCCGCCTGCCGCGCCTAATTGGCCTGACCGAAAGCGCGGAATGGATCATCTTGGGCGCGCAGAACAGTGCAGAGAAAGCGCTGCGGGCGGGCGCCGCCGATGCCGTTCACGACCCGGAGCATTTGCTATTGGCCGCGCGCGGGCTCTTGCAGGACGCCATTTCGGGCAGAGCCGATTGGCAGGCAAGGCGGCAAAAAATGAAGATCACTCTTGACCTCACGAAGGAGGAGGCGGGCGCCCAGCTTGCCGGAGCCAAGGCACAATCTGCAAAAGCGCTGCCGCATCTGCCTGCCGCGCATGCCGTGGTGTTGTTGCTCGAAAAGGCGGCAGGTCTTGACCGCGACCCGGCGCTTGCACTCGAAGCCGAGGCTTTCGGCAAGGTCGCGAAGACGCAAGCAGCAAGCTCGCTGGTTGCGATTTTCGTCAATGAGCAAGCGGTGAAAAAAGCCATCCGCCGCTATGCCAAGGATGCGCCAAAGATCGCCAAAGCAGCGGTCGTTGGTGCGGGAACCATGGGCGGTGGCATCGCTTATCAAAGCGCGCTTTCCGGCGTGCCCATTGTCATGAAGGATATTTCGCAAGCAGCGTTAGATCTTGGAATGGCCGAAGCCCGAAAGCTGCTTGCTAAATCCGTCGAGGCCGGGAGGCTCACGCAAGACAAAGCCGATGCGATCCACTCGTCGATTACGCCCGGTCTCGCCTATGAGGGATTTGCGAGCGCCGATGTGGTCATCGAGGCTGTTGTCGAAGAGCTCAGCATCAAGCAAAAAGTGCTGCGGGAGATCGAAGAGCTGACCAGCCCCAACGCCATCCTTGCCACAAATACCTCATCCCTGCGGATCGGCACTCTGGCAGAAGGACTTCGCTGCCCGGAAAATTTTGTTGGCATGCATTTCTTTAATCCCGTGCCAAGAATGCCGCTTGTCGAGGTGGTTCTCGGAGCCAAGACGTCCGCCCAGGCGATCGCGGCCGTCACCGGCTACGCCGCAGCAATGGGCAAGACACCAATAGTGGTCCAGGATTGCCCGGGCTTCGTCGTCAACCGGGTGCTGACGCCCTATTTCATCGCATTTCTGCATCTCATTCATGATGGCGTCGATTATCGAGAGATCGACAAGGCGATGGAAGATTTCGGCTGGCCCATGGGTCCCGCTTATCTCATAGATGTCATTGGCATGGATATTTCGGGCCATGTCGTCGCCATCGTCTCGGCAGGATTCAGGCCGCGCATGGACGCGCCCTTCGAGAGCGCGATTCAGATTCTGTTGCGCGCCGGGCGTCTCGGTCAGAAAAACGCCCGCGGCTTCTACAAATATGCGCCTGATGCCAAAGGTCGCCCGCGCAAGGATTTTGACGACGACACCGAGCGCCTTCTTGCGGCTGGGCAGGCCAAGCCCACCAAGACTATGGGCGCAGAAGAAATCACCGCGCGCATGATGCTGCCGTTGATTCTT
>CAYWHF010000039.1:0-5454 GCA_964457695.1 uncultured Methylocapsa sp. | reverse complement strand
GCGGAAAGCGGAGAGCGCGGAAAAAATAGTCGCGCTAGTGAGCTTGCCGCGGATTCTTGAATCGGGGCGCTGCGCCGAGGAAGGCATCGCCGCCTCTCCGGGGGAGGTTGACATGGGCCTCATTCTTGGTCTCGGCCTGCCGCGCTATCTTGGCGGGGTCCTCAAATATGCCGATTATCTCGGTCTTTCCAATGTCGTCTGTCGCGCGGAAAATTGGGCGAGCGTAAGCCCCATCTACGAGCCGAGCGAGCGCTTGCGTGCCATGGCGGCGGCGGGCGAGGCGTTCTATCCTCTTTAGGCGCAGCACTGCCCGGAAGGCCCTCATGCTCAGCTTTCACACCCCCGGCAAGGGAAGGCAAGAGGCCGTAAAGGCCGCCGATGTTGTTCCAGCGGGGGTTACCTGGATCGACGCTCTGCGGCCAACCGGGGAAGAGATTGCTTCTTTGAAGCGCGCGCTCGGGATTGAGGTGCCAACTCTGCAAACTCTTTCCGGAATCGAATCCTCAAGCAGGCTGCGCAAGGAGAAAGACTGGCTTCATCTCAGCGTCCCTGTGGTTTACCGGCAAGAAGGATTCTTGCCGGCGCTTACGCCACTCGGATTTGCCGTGTCCAAGGACATGCTTTTGACGGTGCGTTTCAAGCCGTTGAGAGCTTTGGATGAATTGCAAAACAATCTTTCCCGCTCTCCGGTCGAAGCTGGCGGGCCGGGCGCATTGGTTAGCGTCCTCGAATCGCTCGTCGCGCACGCCGCGGATGTGCTTGAAAAAGCTGGCAACGATCTTGATCGACTCTCGGAGGAAATTTTTGGCGCGCCAGATAGCGAGAGTAGGCATCACCGGCCGCGCGACGATAACCGCCGGTTGCGCATCGTGATGCGGAAAATTGGGCGCTATGGCGATCTTACCTCGAAGCTCGAGGACCTGCTGCTCGGCATGGCGCGCTTGCTGCCCTTTGTAGCGGCAAATGCCGCGCCTAATCTTGACCAGAGCCTCCGCGCCAAGCTCAAAAGTCTGCAACGTGACATCACATCGCTCAATGATTACGAGACGCATCTAACCAATCAGATTCAGTTTCTGCTGGACGCGACTCTTGGGCTGACGAATATTGAACAAAACAATATTTTTCGAATTTTGACCGTTGTCTCGGTGGTCGGCATTCCCCCAACCTTTTTTGCCAGCATGTGGGGCATGAATTTCAAAAATATCCCCGAATATGATTGGGCTTTCGGCTATCAATTTGGGCTGATCGTCATCGCGCTCAGCGCGATCGTTCCGTTTGTTTGGTTCAAATGGCGCGGCTGGTGGTAAAGGTGCAACTCCGCTCGTCTGAGGCCGTTAACCGGATCAGGGTACGGCGCGTACCAATCCTGGTTGCTCCCGACCAGAGCTGACACCGGGGTCTCACTTGACCGTCGGCGATATGCTGAGGGACGTAGATCGGGCGCGCGCCGAGCGCGTTGCCGAAGCCATGTTGAATGATCAAGCTCGACATCGCGGAATTGAAGAAGGCGTATGAAGGACCTACGCCTTGAGTCGTTTCAAGGCATGAGCGCTCCGCTGTGGATTCTGGCGGTCTTTCGAACAATGTGGGTTGGCATGCCAATCGTAGTCGTGCACTGGTTTTTATGGTGGTGCGGAAGTACCTACATTGGTGGCTTGAGTCCGCACGACGAGCGATATAGGAGATAACCAACTTGCTGTACCCATTGTATCCCAATGAGCGATTCAATGCCCTACCAGAAGAAAAGAAAAAACGAGTACTTTCCGGCGCGCTTGGGCTCAGGCTGCTTCGCAGCGGCTTGACGTTTTCTATACCCTTCTGGTGGGTATTCAAGAATCATGAAACAGGCATCGAGCTACGCAATGGCTCTGCCTTTCTTGCCAATTTAGGGGGCGGCACGATTGCAGTCACTGCTGCCCATGTATTCATGGGATACCTTGAAGCCAAGAAGATGGCGGCCTCAATACGATGTCGGCTGGGCAATGCGGTATTTGATCCAGAGGCTCAGTTGATTTGTTTTCGAGATGATCTCGATATCGCCACCTTCCGGGTAAGTGCACCAGTAGCGAACCAGATTAATCAATCTATAGTCACCGTTGGCCCACCAAACTGGGAGCCTCTAACCCCGGAAGTGAGGAATTTCGCATTCTTTGCTGGCTTTCCGGCACAAACACGTGGCTTGACCCCAATCGGGGATTTTGCGGCAGCTCCTTATTGTGCCATGCCCCCGATAACGAGCGTCACCGATCATCAGATCGCGTGTCGTTTTAACCGGGAGAAGATAATCGACTTTAGTGGAAGTGGCTTACCGCCGATTGGTTATGACATCGGCGGCGTAAGCGGCGGGCCGATGCTCATGCCGACTCTGGTGCGCCAAGGTGTCGTTTGGCGCTTTGCTGGAGTGGTTGTGCAAGCTGCTACTGGTGATTTGTTTGAACAAATTGTGGCAGTTCGAGCGCACTATATCCAGCCAGATGGTCGGATAGGTTGATAGCCTCTCGCTTATCTCACGCCGTGGGTCTCGAGACCATTCCTATTCTCGACAGCTTTTGTGGAGATTACAAATATCTTGCGGACATTAGACTTACTAGGTCTGAGTGCCATAGCAATAGCGGCGCTAATCTTGGGCGTTCTCAAACTGTTTGGCGTCAAACATAACCTTGGCCTGCTCGAGACCGCGGGCTGGGTAATTGGAGCAATTGGCGGATCGTTATTCCCTGCACTGCTTCTGCTCGTGATAGCTCGTTATTTTGGCCTGTGGCCTTTTTCAAACTGACCCGCGCTCACCCGCCCGCCTAAATTAGCCACAGCGGCAGCCGTCAAGAAAACGGTGATGGAATGACAGAAGAAGAACTCACCGCACGGCTTCTTTATCGCGACGGGATGA
Source organism: uncultured Methylocapsa sp. (assembly GCA_964457695.1). Lineage (GTDB taxonomy): Bacteria > Pseudomonadota > Alphaproteobacteria > Rhizobiales > Beijerinckiaceae > Methylocapsa. The sequence goes on along the minus strand of CAYWHF010000039.1, from coordinate 2,567 downwards.
TGCTTATCATCGATAAGCCGGCCGGGATCGCGGTGCATCGCGGCCCAAAAGGCGGCGCGTGCCTCGAAGACTATTTTGACGCCCTGCGGTTCGGCCTGCCCCGCAGGCCGGCGCTTGTTCACAGGCTCGATCGCGAGACATCGGGCTGCTTGGTACTCGGGCGCCACCACAAGGCGCTCGAGAAACTCGGCCTGCTTTTCAAGCAAGGAAAAGTCCGAAAAACCTATTGGGCGATCGTCGAAGGAACCCCCGATCGGGACGACGGCCTGATTGATCTGCCGCTCAAGCGTCTTGATGCCTGCCGCGGCTGGCGGATGAAGGCCGATCCTGCTGGGTTGCCTTCACAAACGTCCTGGCGGGTTTTGAGCCGTGCAGCGAATTTTGCCCTGGTTGAACTCTCGCCGCTCACCGGGCGCACGCATCAGTTGCGGGTCCATTGCGCGGCAGCGGGATGGCCGATCCTCGGCGATTCCATCTATGGGCATGGCAGCGCAATGGGACTAATGCTTCATGCCCGCGCAATCGCCATTCCACTGTACAAACACAAGGAGCAGGTCATCGTCGAAGCGCCGGTTCCAGCACATATGTGCGAAGCGCTGGGGCGGTTTTGCTTGCCCGATGTTTTGCTATGCCGGCATCATTTCCCCATATAGCGGCGCATGCTCAGCTCGACGTCTACTTTGTCCCGCGGCGATAGTTTTTCGAGTTCCTCGTCAAGCCATGCGTCCTTGACGCCAGCGGCCTTTGCGAGGAGATGCCATTTCATCGCTTCGACCATGTCCTTTGGCAATCCGCGCCCCGCCGCCAAAATGCGCGCAACGCGGTTTTGCGCGACCGGATTGTTGCTCACCGCCGCTTTGAGAAAAAGCTTTGCTGCTGCGGTCTCGTTTTTCTCAATGCCGGCGCCGTTGAACAGCATGATCGCATATTCGACTTCTGCCGGAACATTGCCCTCTTTCGCTGCACGGCCTATCCAGCTTGCTGCTTGCTCATCGCTTTTTTCAACACCGCTGCCGCTCTTGTACAAGAGGCCCAGTGCGTAAGCGCCGTCTGAATTGCCAAGTTCTGCGGCTTTTTTGAAGAACTCTGCCGCCTTCTCAAAATTTTTCGTGACACCATCATTTTCGATGGCGAGCACACCAAGATTATAGAGTGCGCCCGGATGGTTTTGCGCCGCCGCCTTTTCGAAAAGCAGCGCCGCTGCAGTGCGGTCCTTAGGCACGCCTTCGCCGTTCAATTTGGCCAGTGCAAGGGCAAATGCCGCTTGCGAGTCGGAGCGGTCCGCGGCGAGTTTGTACCAGCGGGCTGCCTCGGCAGAATCGCGCCGGACTCCGAGCCCCTGGGCATAAAGCTCGCCGATCAAGGTCATCGCGGGTCCATCGTTGGGATCGGCGTCTATCCTCTTCACCGCTTCGCGCATCGCAGTGATGTAATAACCTCGCTGATAGGCTGCAAAGGCAAGATCAGGCGCTCCGCCCAACCGCGTTGGAGCAGGTAGCGAATCGGCCGCATCCTCGCCGGTAGGCCCGCGAGGCGAGGTTACGGCAGGTGCAGTCTCGCCTGCGGCCGCCTCGGCAAGGAAAGAGAAACAGCCGCCTGTGAATAACGCCCATACCGCCACTAATCCAGCGCGGACGTGCTTTTGTACGTTGCAGGCAGTAGGCGTCATCGCGTTGCTTCTAGCAACAGCGTGATGCGCGCCGCGGCTTTATGCAACGCCGCTTCGGCTCCAAGCTCATCAGAAAATACCGCCCTGCCAAGCGCAATGAAATCGGCGCCCGCGCGAACAAGGCTCCCGATCGACTCGAGGCCGTCTGCATAGGCAACACAAGGCACAGTGAACATTTCTGCCCACCAGGCGACCCGCTCGACGAGGTCGTACTGCGCCCCTCCGCACTCGCCGAACATTACATAATCGGCACCAGCCTCGCCAGCCAGCATCGCGGCGTGCCGCGTCCGCAGTTTTCCTGCTCCGGCGATAAAATTTGGTTTCAGCGCGCGCAGAGCCTGCTCGAGCTTCGGCCCCTCCCCATTCACATGAACACCATCTGCATTCACACAGACACAAAATTGCGGATCGTCCGCCACAAGGCAGGCAATTCCACGCTCTTGTAGCGGCGGGGCTAACACTTGGAAGATGAGTTCATTCTCGGCATCGCTAAGCGCCGCCGTCCGCACAAGCAGGCAAGCAACGCCGCAAGCCGTCATATCTTCTCCGGAAAGCGGCATGCGAAAGGCCGGTTCGGAGATAGGCGGCGTGATAAGATAAAGACGAGGCGGCTTCGCTGGCATCGCACGTGCTACCTCCCTAAAACGCCTGTCCAGCATAGCGAATTGTGGCTCCGATTTAAGACTTAAATTTGATTGACTTTTGCGCTGTGCGCCGAGTTACACCCCGTTGGCAAGCCAATTCACGTCTCCAAAGCGAGCTTGCCGGCCGAAAATTACGTAACGATATGCCTGCGGTTTCCAAGTCTCCCTCATCCGATGCGCTTGCCGGAAAGCGGCATCCGTGCTACCCGCAGCGCCCAGGAGAAATGTACAATGGCGAACCTACAAGGCAACGG
>CAYWHF010000038.1:0-10978 GCA_964457695.1 uncultured Methylocapsa sp. | reverse complement strand
CACGGCCCAGCCCAGAAGCGCCGCCAGTGACAATCACAACTTTGTCCGAAAATATGTCCAACACTGTCTCCGCTGTTGAGGAACGCACGGCTCACTCCAAGCTGGACCGCTCCTCGCGATCTGTCAATCCAATCATGCGACAGCGTCGAAAGCCGGATGATATGTCCGGATGAGGTCGAAGAGGATTTGTCCGGTTTTGGCCGGAGTGATCTATCGGACGGCTGGCGAAGCTGGGGGCGGAGCAATCGCTTCAAAAGCAAGTGCAAAGGTATGGCCAGCGATGGAGATAGCCGCCTGATTGCGCTCCTGCTAGCGGCACGCTTATTTTCTCTGAGGCGTGACAAAAAGATTGAGACGCTCGACCTCGTCGGAGCGCGGCGGACGCCCCCGGCCGTTTGGACCGAAACAAAAAAAGTTACGCCCCTTTTTCAGCTGACCAAAATCCGCCAGGCCGATGGTGACCATCACACGTGCGATCTCATCGAATCCCTGTGTCGCAATCCATGTGTACGGCGGTAAAGTGCCGCGGGCGTACCGTTGCTTGGATCTCCGGACAGCGGGGAAAATCGACGACTTGCACATGCACGAGATACGCTCCAGGCGGCACCTGGACACGAAAATTGCCACGCCGGTTGGTGACCGCCGTGCCAACCGTGTTGCGATTTTGATCGAGCACCCGAATCGTCGCGTTCGCAAACGGCCTCGTACAGGGTACGCCGGGGCGGCAGACCGGTGTGGTTGGGCCTTCAACAACATGTCCCGCGATGCCAGACCTATAGGGCGGTGCTCCTGCCTGCGCCCATTCCGCGGTACCCCAGATAACCACAAGACTTGATACTATAACCAGTTGCCCAATCTGGCGGGCACCCCATCGCTTCTTTGCGCGCATCTTTCGTCTCCTTCTCCGCGGAATGTGAGCCGGGTCCTGTGGCCAAGGCAACCGCGGGCGCGGTTCCCGCGGCGGCGGTAATGAACGTGCGAAGCTGGTTTCCTAATTCCACCACTCTGCCTCTCTGAGCAAAGCTGGTGCCTCGCATAGTGACAAACTACCCATTGGATCGCACCCCCTGAACAGGGGACGCGCCGAATCCGCTCTTGTGTAGACTGGCGGGTTTTGCTGCAACCGGCTGAAGCGGGGCGTATTCGTGACAAATACCCGTGCTGACCCCTAACCCAAGGGTGGGAAGACTTTTCTGCGCACAATTCGGGATCAGAATTAGTCTAGCGGATGATGCCGGTGAGGTGAAAAAATTTCCCGGGCAGATCGAGTTCGGCGAGCTTTTGGCAGAGCCAAAGCAGATCGAGGCCGATCGCTGGCATGAGGTGAAAAAGGAGGCCCCAGGCAAGAATCGCCTGGGCCGCGATGCCGAAAAAAGCGCCCGCAAACATTTGGCCGGTGAGGGCGAGCGCCGCGAGCGGCCGCCGGTAATCGGGCACCTCTTGGCCTTCGGGAATCCAGCGCAAGAGCAGCTGCGAGACGCCGGGAACGCCGCGTGTGAAAGCCATACCACCAATGGCGAGATTTATGAGACTCGGGATCATGGTCGAAAGCAAAAGCGCATAGGCCCACCAATATTCCGGCGCCCCCGGATTTTTGGCAATCCCGTTGAAGAGGTCAGGCAGCGGCAGCACCGCGGCTTTTTCACCTCCGCCATGCATTGCCAGTTCGTCAAAGGCTTGCACGCCGACGATCATGGTCAATGCGAGAAGCACGATGATCACACCCGCAAGACACGCGTCGACGAGCGCGAGGAGATAAGGCCACCAGCCTCCGAGCTCGAGCCCGCGCCGCAGCAGGGCTCGTGTGAGCCCCAGCGACGCCCAGTCAAACGGCGCGTTAATTAAGGCGAGCAGTCCTATGAAGAGCAGAAAGGGGCCAATTACCAACCAGATCACCAGAGATGATGACAGCCAGTCCGCTGCGCCAAGGCACACCACGGCCACTGTGGAACTAAAAACTGACAAAAACGCGCCTTGCCAGCGGTGAGCTATGGACACTCGGCTTAAGTGACCTAGAGCGGCAAAGCCAATGAGAATGAGAAAGGCAGCCAGGGAGCGCGCAAGTACGCCAGCTAAACTATGAAAGATTAGAAAGTAAACGGTACCGGAAGCAACAGAAAGAAGAAAGAAAAAGCCACCGACGCCGATCATAGCATTGAGAGCAACGACGAAATAGTCAGCAACGACGCCAGCGCGAAAGGCAAATCTTGCGGCAGCGGCGTAACCGGCAGCGATCGAGGCAACTCCAGAGAAAACGCCAGCGCGAGAGTAAGGGCCAAGGGCATTACTAGCGGCAAAGCTAGCGTTAACGCTGAGGTACGCCAGTGACAACCAAAGAGGTCGTAATTTCCACCCCGTCGTTACGGCGAAGCACCAAAATGCAAAGGCTGCAAGCCCGGTCCATCCCACAAAAAGGCCCCTCTTCGAACCGGAAATATAGGGCTGTAGACCGAGCGCCGCCTCCGCCGGGCCAACATGGCCGGAAACGGCCCAGATGAGAAAAACTGTCCAGATGGGATAGACCAACGCGAGCAATAGGCAGCGGTCGAAGGCGGGCGCGGTCCATAGTGGTGCTGGCTTCTTGAGACCAAAGGCGTGCGGAAACTGCGTCCGGTCCGCCATGCCCACGTCGCCAAAATAGCGCTCGATCCAATCAAGGAATTTGGCCAGCCATTTTGCATAGAGCCGCGCCGCGAGATTGCCCTCCTTGAGGCTCGCGCGGAGCCGGTCGTAATCCTGCCGCTCGATCGAGCCTTCGGGCTTCGCCCCCTGCGCCAAAAGACCACGGTAATAATTAAAAATGAAAGGAGCGATGGCGGCGCAAAGGCCATAGACTAAGAGGACCGCCGTCCGCAGCGGCCCTTCCGGTGCAAAGCCTGCGAGAAGATCGCCGAAGGACGACAGACCAGCCATCTTCCCCCCTTCCCAGGAAGGATAACAAAATTTCGCTTCCTCGGCGGTAATAAATTTTGATGACCCCACGCCTCGCGCAGGAGCCGTCATTGCGACCGCGCGCCGCAGGCGAAGCGGGAAGCAATCCAGCATCGCGCTGCGGCCCCTGGATTGCTTCGTCGCTTTGCTCCTCGCAAAGACGGCCCGTGCAAGAGCAATGCTTCGCCTGTCAAGTGTTTTCGATTGCGAGGGCCCGCCGCAAAACGCCGAACTTACACCAAGGAGCGACTTAATAGAGAAGCCCGGCGATCGGAATGCCACTGCTGCCCGATTCCTATCGGACCAAAATTCCGGCCGATCGTACTTCATCGAAGGCCATCCGCTGTCTTCGGCATTGTAAGGTTTTGGGCCGCGACCGGACAAAATGTTTTCACGTGAAACATTTTTGGAATTATTCTAAAAGAAAAATTTTTGATGGAATGTCCTGTCCGGCCCCCTGTGTGATCTGCCTGGGATCACCTCGTCTAGGGCCGGATAGCCCCTTCGAGCATCTTGCCGTCGTGGCCTCCAATTACGACTTCGATCATTTGCGTTGGCGGAATGTGTCCGACTTTAACCCGGGTAAAATCTTCGGTGCGCCCGATGCCGGAGCGCTCGGTCAGCACCCGGACACGCTTGCCCGTTTGCGCATCGAGATGTTTGCGCAATGCCGCTTCTCCTGCCTCGCGAAGACGCTTGGCCCTTGCCCTAATCATCTGCGGCGCGACAGGCGGCATTTTGGCGGCGGGCGTTCCCGGCCGCGCCGAAAAAGGAAACACATGAAGGTGCGTCAGGCCGCATTCCTCAATAAGCGCAAGGGTGTTCTCAAACATCATTTCAGTCTCGGTCGGAAAGCCAGCGATCAGATCGGCACCAAACACGATTTCGGGCCGCAACCGGCGCAAATTCGCGCAAAAGCCTATGGCATCGGCGCGGGAATGGCGGCGCTTCATCCGTTTCAAGATCAGATCGTCGCCCGATTGGAGCGAAAGATGAAGATGCGGCATGAGGCGCGGCTCCTCCGCAAAGGCGCATATAAGATCTTCCCCGGCCTCGATGCAGTCGATTGACGATAGTCTGAGCCTCTCAAGGCCAGGCGCCGCGCGCAGGATTGCCTTGACGAGAGCCCCAAGCGAGGGGGAGGGGCAGAGGTCTGCGCCGTAGGAGGTGAGATCGACACCCGTCAGAACGATTTCGCGAAAGCCCGCGTTTGCCAGGCGCGAAGTGGCGCGCGTTACGTCATCGAGCGGCACCGAGCGGGAAGGGCCGCGCGCATAAGGGATAATGCAAAAGCTGCAGCGGTGAGCGCAGCCGGTCTGCACCGCGAGAAAGGCGCGGGTATGGTCCGCAATCCCTTCGGTCAAAGGGGCAGGGGCTGCCTTCGCCGCCATGATGTTCGAAACGTCCATGTGGACGCCGTCGTTTCTTGCGAAGCTCGCCGGATCGGTTTTTCTCTCATTGCCAATCACGCGAAAAACTTCCGGCATGGTGGCGAAGGAGTCTGGGTTGATTTGCGCCGCGCAGCCGGTGACGATGATATCGGCATCGGGCCGCGCGCGCTTGATGCGGCGAATGGACTGACGCGCTTGCCTTGTTGCTTCCGCCGTTACCGCGCAAGTGTTAATGATGACCAGATTGCCGCGCCCGCAATTGAGCGCCGCGCGGCGTATCGCCTCGGACTCCACGAGATTAAGCCTGCAGCCGAAAGTCAGGACTTCGACGCTTTGCAGTTCTTGATTGCAAGCCATTACGCAGCGATGTCCGTGAAAAGAGCAGGATCAAGCTGTGTTTCGAATTCGAATTCGACGGGACCTGTCATTGCGACATGATCGTTGCTCTCGAGCCATGCGATCTCGAGATCGCCCCCAGGCAAGGTCACGGTCGCGCGCCGGGAGGTCAAGCCCTTGCGCGCCGCCGCCACAAGAGCCGCACAGGCCGCCGACCCGCAAGCCCGTGTCAGGCCCGCGCCGCGCTCCCAAACTTTAAGCGCAATGTGCTCGCGCGAAATGACATGAGCAAGCGAAATATTGGCGCCTTCCGGAAAAATCGGATGATTTTCGAGCAAGGAACCGATCTTGCCAAGATCATAGGCTGCGGTGTCATCGACCCAGAAAATCGCGTGGGGATTGCCAATGTTCACGGCCGAAGGCGTATGCAAAATTGGCGCATCGATCGGCCCGATCTGCAGTTCGATCTTGCGCGTGTCATCAAACGGTTCGCGCAGCGGGATTTCATTCCAGGCAAAGCGCGGGCGGCCCATATCGACGGTGAAGACCGTCCGCGATTTGCGCAAGCATTCGAGCCGCGCGGCAGAAGTCTCCAAAACGAATTTTTCGCGGTTCGTATCGCGCGTCATTAGGAAGGCGACGCAGCGGGCGCCGTTGCCGCAAGTCTCGGCTTGCGAGCCATCCCTGTTGTAAATCGTAACGAAGGCATCAGCCCTCCCAGTGCGCGGCTCATGCAGCACCATCAGCTGATCGAAAGCGAGGCCGTCACCACGCGCGATGGCGCGGGCCTCTTCTGCGCTGACAGTCACATCATCGCCCCTCAGATCAAGGACCACGATCGCGTTACCAAGACCGTTCAGCTTGCTGACCGGCCTATTTGCGAGCGGACTCATTTCTGCACCAATCCTTCATATTTGGCTCAGAATGCGGGGGTAAATAGAGCGCCCGGCCCTAGGGGCGGAAGCACTCCACAGTATCTCCTGCGCGAGACATGTTATATAATTTCTCACAATATCATATCCTTGGTTGAATGCGAGATCGTACTACCGCCCGCCTTTTTTGAAGCAGGATCCGGGCGTAAAATGCGCTCCCCGGCGGGCAAGAACGAAGCTTTTGGGGTAAGCCACAAGTTTGGAGCGGCACATGAGGAACGCAAGCATCAGAATCCTGCTTGGCCTTGCGCTGGCCTGCGGCGTTTTTCTGGCCGGATGGGCTGCGCCGCACGGACGCGCCTTGGCTCAGGCCCCAGACTCGGTTCCTGCCGCCGGGGGCAGCCCTCAGGCGCCTGCGTCGCCGGGCGGCGGCACACAGCCTGCTCCGTCCGCGCCGTCGACCTCCGAGTCCCAGCCGCCGCCGGGAGTGCCGAGCGATGATTCGGCGGCGACGCTTGAACTGACGCCGCGTATTGTCGCCTATTTGCATGCAAGCGCGATTTGGGAAGACGGTTTTAAGACTGTGAGAAGCGAGCTTGCCAAAGTCGAAACAGCCATCAAGAAAGCCGGCCTTACTCCCTCGGGCCATCCATTCGCTTTGTTTCTCGAAACCGGCGACAAGAGTTTTCAATTCGATGCAATGGTACCGCTCGCAGAGAAACCCGCGGTCAACGAACTTTCGGAGGGAGTTAGAATTGGCGAGTCCCCTTCGGGAAAGGCGATAAAATTTCTGCACCGGGGTTCTTATGACGAAATCGATTCGACCTATGATCTCATCACCGCTTTTCTGGACGAGAAAGGCCTTGAATCGCAAAATCGCTTCATCGAAGAATATCTGACCGATACAACCGAGCCGGATTACGTCAATTTGGAATCGGACATCTATGTGTTGCTTAAATAAGGGACGAGAGCCGGCAGTGCTTCGGATTTCCGCTTTGCGTCAGTAGTGATCGCGCAAGCTTCTGCGGATCCCTTGGACGCTGTCCCTTAAAGTAAGCAGGGGGAAATCGAAGCTTCGGCAATTTTGGGGCTGCGTCCACATTTCAAGCACTCCATTTGAAGCAACAGAAAGAGGCAAGTTCGACAAATTCGGATGTGTTCCTCGGCCGGCCAAACCAGCTCGCGAGGCCGCCCACTGGAACTCTTTCACGGCCTTTTTCGCAGCACTTTCTCTGGCCCGGAATTCTGGCTAATCTTTGCTCCTGCTGGATGCGAAAGCGTTGATGAGCCAAAGTCTGTCTCATAGGCGGTGATGGCGCACATCGCCGCAGTCTTTCACCTCGTCAGCGGGGGAGGCGACCTGTCGATCCTCATAACCTTATCCAGTCACCAATTTCGTAGCAGCTCGAACGAAAACCATTCGCGCTCTACAAGCGGTCAGGGATACCTCGATGACTCGATTGCTTGAACTTGTTCGCAGTCAACCGAAGCAAGGTTTCAAATTCCCCGCGTGGCTCGATCGTTTGGTCTCCGTTGGGATAGTTACATCAGATCCGCAAGTTGCAAGACGCCAGCGCTTCACCAATGTTGCCGCCTACGCGACTGCAATAAATACCGTGCAGCACATCGGCCTCGATGTTTTCTACGCCTTCCAGGAATTAGCGATCCTTCATATCTACAACGCGATTGTCATTTTCGTAGCGCTTATGATTCCGCGATTGCACCGTTATGGCGACAACATAGCCGCGATCATGCTGCTGTCGGTGGATATGCTGGGCCATATTTTTGTCGTGTGGATGCTTGGACAGGACAGCGGTCTGCAAATTTATTTCACGCTTGCCGGGGCGATAGTGTTCATGTTTGGCGTCGAGCAATGGCGCCTCTATCTGACGTGGTTCGCACTGGTCTGCGCGGCGCTCATCATCGTAATGCAATTCGCACCTCCTCAAGGGGTATTGTTGGTCCCTGACGCCAGTTTCCGTCAGCTTCTATCTAGCAAGGCGATGATCGACACGACCGCGATTAACGCCGCATTGATTTTCTATGCCTTGGCAGCATTGCGCCAAGCCGAATCTGAACTTGTGCAAGAGCATATCCGCTCAGAGGCGCTCATCGAGTCAATTATCCCCGCCTCAATCGCAGCGCGTCTAAAGTCAGGCGAACTGAGAGTTGCCGATCGGATCGAGAATCTAAGCGTCTTATTTGCCGACCTTGTTGGCTTCACCGGCGCAGCCCAGGACTTGTCCCCTAGAGAAGTTGTCGAATATCTCGACAGCCTTGTGCGAACCTTCGACGCTCTTTGCGAGATACACGGTGCAGAGAAGATTAAGACGATTGGCGACTGCTACATGGCGGTCACCGGTCTGCAGGAAGAAGATGTCGCCGGAGCGAATAGGATCGCCCGTCTTGCGCTTGCAATGCTTAAAATAGTTGATGAGCATCCTCCGCTTGGCAGTCGAAGATTAAATTTGCGGATCGGCATTCATTGCGGCCCGGCAATCGCCGGCGTAATCGGTGAAACGCGCATCGCCTACGATGTATGGGGCGAAGCCGTAAATTTTGCTTCACGAATGGAGTCGCACGGATTACCTGGGCGCATTCAAATCAGCGAGGCGTTCCATTCGCTCATTGGACCTGACTTTTACTTCGAAGAACGCGGGAAAATAGACATAAGGGGACTGCCTGCGTCTCCAACATTCTTTCTGGTCTCGTCGCGTGAGACAGAAACCCGTTTGTTTTGCTAAGCTAAGGACGCGATAGAGCAAACCGGCTTGCGCGGACTTAGTCAAGCTTCCGGAATCGCGCTCACATGCTTCGCGGCGATCCTTATTTGTTCCAAGATTGGATATTTCAAGAGCGACCTTGCTCATCGCGCTGCCATTTGGCGCCATTTGGCTTCGATACGCTTCGCGATGGCCTTCACTCTCGCTTCCTCAGCGGCCCAAAAGGCGCGGCTCACCGCCGCCGTGCGGTTCTTCGGCGGGACGCGTCTTGCCATCCTGCGCGGCGCTTTTGCCAGCACCGGCGGATCGAAAACAAAGGGCACGGAGGCCGCATCTGCAAGCGGCGAGCCCACGGAAGCCAAATAGGCGCGCGCCCGGCCGCAATAGATAACGGAGCGGGGCGACATCGCCTCCTCGCCATGGCCCGCACGGTATTTCATCAAGGTGCGGCAGAGGTCGCCGCCCGCGAGGCGCCACGCCTCGCTCAGATAAATCACGCCATAATGAATATTGACCTCTGGCCGCGCAAGCTCGGCGAGATCTCCTCCAAAACCAAGTCCGGCGGCGGTCTCGGGCCGGACTTGCATGAGGCCGACTTCCCCAACGGCGCCGACCACAGCCGGGTCGTAGCCGCTCTCGACCGCAACGACGGCCTCGGCGATCTCCGGGGGCAGCCCGTTCATTTCGGCTTCCTTCCGGATCAGCGCCTGGTAGGTTTTTTTGGCTTCTGCCGCCTCAATTTGCGGCGGCTCGGGCTGCGTGCCGTCCGGTGCTTGATTGCCGACTGCGCTCGTTGTTGGAACCGGTCCGGGCGAGTTTTCGGACCCGGCCGCCGCGCCGGAAGTAACTATAATGAAAAATCCGGCGCGAAGGATTGCAGACACACTTTTTAGAAAAAGCATAAGGCCTCTCTGCCTGAGCCTTGCAGCTACAACTTTAACACGATAGCTGTAAAAGCTGAAAGCAACAGCCGTTCCGGCCCTTAACCTTAAGGATTGGATCGCGCAGTATCGGGAACCTTTATGACCGCAATCATCGACATCGCGGCGCGGGAAATCTTGGATAGCCGCGGCAATCCTACCGTCGAGGTCGAAGTCACCTTGGAAGATGGCTCGCACGGACGCGCTGCCGTGCCTTCGGGGGCCTCCACGGGCGCGCATGAAGCGGTTGAACTGCGCGATGGCGACAAGAAGCGCTATTTCGGCAAGGGCGTTTTGAAGGCGGTCGATAGCGTCAATGGCGATCTTTTCGATGCCTTGAGCGGTTTTGATGCGGAAGATCAAAGAAAGATCGACGAAACCATGATTGCCCTTGACGGCACGCCGAACAAATCGCGGCTCGGCGCCAATGCCATATTGGGGGTGTCGCTCGCCGTTGCCAAGGCTGCCGCCGAAAGCTGCGGCTTGCCGCTTTACCGTTATGTGGGCGGCGTCCAGGCGCATGTCTTGCCCGTACCGATGATGAACATTTTGAATGGCGGCGTTCATGCCGATAATCCGATCGACTTTCAGGAATTTATGATTGTGCCGCTTGGTGCGCCCTCGCTTAAGGAGGCCGTGCGCTGGGGCGCCGAAATCTTTCAGGTGCTGAAAGGCGCGCTGAAAAAGGCGGGCCACAACACCAATGTCGGCGACGAGGGCGGCTTTGCACCAAATCTTCCCTCCGCCGAAGCGGCGCTCGATTTCTGCAAGAAGGCGATCGAAGACGCGGGTTTTAAGCCGGGCGATGAGGTGGCCCTCGGTCTCGATTGCGCCGCGACCGAGTTTTTTCGGGACAACAAATATGTTTATGAGGGCGAGGGCAAGACGCGCACGCCGCAGGAGCAGGCGGAGTATCTCGCAAAGCTTGTTCAAACTTATCCGATCGTCACGATCGAAGACGGGACGTCGGAAGACGATTGGGAAGGCTGGAAAATCTTGACTAGCCTGCTTGGCAAAAAATGCCAGCTTGTGGGCGACGATCTTTTTGTTACCAATGTTACTCGTCTGTCGCGCGGAATTTCGGAAGGCGTCGCCAATTCGATTCTTGTAAAAGTCAATCAGATCGGCACGCTGACCGAGATGCTCGCCGCCGTCGATATGGCGCATCGTGCGGGTTACACGGCGGTCGTGTCGCACCGCTCCGGCGAGACGGAGGATGCAACGATTGCCGACCTTGCCGTTGCAACGAATTGCGGCCAGATCAAAGCCGGCTCGCTTGCAAGATCCGACAGGCTCGCGAAATATAATCAGCTGATCCGGATCGAGGAGGTGCTTGGCAAACAGGCGCGCTATGCGGGGCGCTATGCGCTGAAGATGGCAAAGTGATTCCGGGCGGCCGCAGACCTTCCGGCTCGGCAGGATCGGTTTCTTGGGTCGGGGGGTGATCATGGACTCTCCGCAACGCGTGGCGCGCAAGCAACACCCATTGAAAAAACGAGCGCCCTGCGCGCGCAAATCCGTCAAAGGCGGTTCGATCCGCGGAGTTCATAGGTGTAGATTTTATCTATTCTAAAGATTGTCCGTTCTACTTTAAATTCTATTTGAATTACGATTTGCGATTGACATTCTATGTTTGGGCGAAAATAGTATAGGCATCAGAAGCGCCACTGATGCGTCACCTCGCCTTCGTCAGGTTCGCACCGGTGAAGCGAAGGGGGCGAGCGGGGCGGCGCAGGTGACACAAAACTGTCGCGGGTGTAGCTCAATGGTAGAGCAGCAGCCTTCCAAGCTGAATACGAGGGTTC
>CAYWHF010000037.1:0-11003 GCA_964457695.1 uncultured Methylocapsa sp. | reverse complement strand
CCAGGAAGGATCCGATTCGTAATTCGCTGTAGGTACCGGGAATTCGGCGCGGCCAAACCCGTCTTTAAAGTAAATCCTTGGGCCTTCCTGACCGCCTTGATCGCGAAAAAACATGAGATAGCGTCCGTTCGGCGCCCAGGTCGGCCCCTCGTTGTGAAAGCCCTCGGTCAGGATCCTCTCGCCGGTTCCATCCGGGCGCATGACGCCAATTGCGAAGGTGCCGCCCTTCTGCTTGGTGAAGGCAATAAAGTCGCCCTTAGGCGACCAGACCGGAGTTGCATAGCGGCCTTCGGAAAAGGAAATGCGCCTCGGCCCGCCGCCCGAGGCCGACATGACATAGAGCTGCTGGCTGCCGCCACGGTCTGACTCAAACACGATCTCGCTCCCGTCGGGCGAATAGGAAGGCGAGGTATCGATCGCATCGGAATCGGAAAGGCGCGTCGTCGTGCGCGAGCGCAAATCCATACTGTAGAGGTTTGAGGCGACGCCCTGTGCAAGCGACATCACCACTTTTTGCCCGTCCGGCGAAAACCGCGGCGAAAAAGTCATGCCAGGGAAGTTGCCGACAACCTCGCGCTGCCCGGATTCAATATTCAAAAGCAAGACTTTGGGATCGGATGCGCCAAAGGACATATAGGTGACGTCTTGCGAGGAAGGCGAAAATCTCGGCGTTACCACTAGATCGTCCCCGCGTGTCATATAGTGCAAATTGGCGCCATCCTGGTCCATGATCGCGAGCCTCTTGCGGCGGCGCTCTGGCGGGCCGGTTTCGTCGACAAAAGCAATCCGCGTGTCAAAAAAGCCCTTCTCTCCGGTGATCCTGGAAAAAACCGCATCCGAAATAATATGCGCGACGCGGCGAGCGTTGTTCGGGTCGGTGACATATTGGCTGCCGGCCACTTGCCCGCCTGTGGCGACGTCCCAAAGCCGGAACTCGGTCTGCAATCGCCCGTCGGCGGTCTGATTCACACGGCCCGTCACCACGAATTGTGCATTGATCATGCGCCAGGACTCAATCCTCGGCGCTTGGTCCGGATTAACCGCCGTCTCGGCGAATGTCTTGGGATCGATGGGTGCCAGAAAAACCGAGCGCTTAAAATTATTGGTGATGATCGAAGTCAACTGGCTGCTCGCCGCCGCATCCCCGGCAAACGCTGTTATCGCAATCTGGATGGGTTTGAACTCGCCGCCGCGCACATCGAGATAGCGGTCTTGCGCGGCGTAGGCTGCCGGCGCGAGCCCCAAACCGCCAACCAGGACCGCCGCCAGCAAAATCGCGGCGCAAATTTGTCTCGAGCTCAGGGGCGTCCGCCGCAGGAAGTCACAAGGTGCAAAGCAGCCCAAAATCACAGCATTTCATCCTGATTGAAGCGGATGGTCAGGCTCTTCCACTGCTCGTAATAAGGCTGGTATTGCACGGGTATTCTGAGCGGGTCGCAGCGCCACACCGCCCGCATCGCGCTATCGGCGAGAGCCCGCAAATTTGGGTCGGAGGTCGGATTGAGTAACTCGGGCTGCCCGATCAAACTGCCATCCGGCCGATATTGCACATGAATCTCAGGAATATATTTTTGCTGCCCGGTGCCCGGGACAACGTTCCAGCAGCGCTTATATTGCTCCAGCAGCAGTCCGTCGAGCTGATCGGACAGGGACGGCGACATTTTGGCGGCACTTGCTGTTGGTGCCCCGAGCGACGCGAGCTGGCTGAACTGACGCCCGCGCGCCTGTCTTCTTTGCGGCGCTTCCTTACTCAAGAACTTGGCGATATCGCTAAGATCGAATTTGTGCTGCGGCTCCGCGGTTTCCTCTCCGGATTTTGGCTTTGCCGCCGTCTTCTGCGTTTCCTTCTTCTTCCCTTGTAGGAGAAATTTGGCCAGTTGATCGGGCTTAAATTTGGGCGCGGGTTTTTTTGCGGCTTCCGACGGCTTCATTTGCGCCGGTTGGGGAGAAGCTTGGTCCTCGTTCCCATCGATTTTTGGTCTTTCCTGCGCGCGGGGCGGCGGAGGCAAGCTTGCGCTTTGCTGCGAAAGTTTTGCAACTTCCTGGGACTCAGCCTGGCCTGGCTCCGGCTGGCGTTTCAGCGGTGAGGGCGCAGCCACGACATCTTTGGGCGAATCGACCGGCGAAGGCTTTGCGGTCAACTCCGCGTTATCCGCGATTTTTTCGGCGCGCTGCTGTGGCTTCACCTCGGCCGCAGTCTTTTCGCCTTTCATGATCTGGCTGAATTGTTCGTTGCTGACCACTGCAACAGGAATGCTTTCCTGAGCTTCGGTCAATTGCGGGGTCTGCGAAAACGAAATCAGCGCCAGGGCCAAAAGGCCGATATGAACGCCGCCCGAGACCGCAAAGCCAGGATTTTCGGGCAAAGCCATGGGCGTTTAGTTCTTGTTGGGGTCAGTGACCAGTGCGACCTTCTTATACCCAGCCCCGGTAATAATTGACATGACCTCGGCAATGCGCCCGTAACTCACCTGATTTGCTCCCCGCACATAAATCCGGTCGTCGTCCGCTGCCGTCGCGACCTGTTTCAGTCTATCCGCGAGGACGTTAACCTCCACCGGCTGATCCATGACAAAGACTGCGCCTTTGTCGTCAACGGCGACGGAAATCGGCTTTCGATCGATGTTGAGCGCCGCTGCCTTGGTCTTTGGCAAATCGATAGCGACGCCGGTTGCGAGCAGCGGGGCCGCCACCATGAAAATGATCAAAAGAACCAGAATGACGTCGATAAAAGGCGTCATGTTGATTTCGGCCATTGCGCGATAGCGCGGCACGCCACGCCGTCCCCGTTTGCGCCCCGGACCTAATGTCATGCCCGACATACCCATCTAAATCTCTCCACCACGGATTATCAAATTCATAGGTACGAAAATACCCCTATTTGGGGGGTGCGCAGGCCACCCTATTTAGGGGTGCGCACGCGCCTTTATGCGGCCCGGTCTTGCACGCCGCGCTGATCGATTTGGCGCGACAGAATCGCTGAAAATTCGTCCGCGAAACCCTCGAGCCTAGCTTGTTTCTTGGCGACATCGCCTTGGAACTTATTATAGGCGATCAGTGCCGGGATCGCCGCGAAGAGCCCGATAGCGGTTGCTAAAAGCGCCTCCGCTATGCCCGGGGCGACGACCGCGAGCGAGGTATTGCGGGATACAGCGATCGAGCGAAATGCCGTCATGATTCCCCAAACCGTGCCGAAGAGGCCAATAAAGGGACCGGCAGAGGCGACGGTTGCCAGCACCAAGAGGTTTGATTCGAGCTTTTCGACCTCGCGCGCGATCGAAACGTCGAGGACCTTTTCGATACGCGCCTGCAGGCCCATGAAGGAAGAAGAGGCGGTTTTCACCGAGCGGCGCCACTCCCGCATGGCCGCGACGAACAACGCTGCCATGCCCGAGGCTGGGCGCGAGGAGAGCGTCGCATAAAGCTCGTCAAGCGAAGAGCCCGACCAAAAGACTTCCTCGAATTTGGCCATGGCGCGGTTGGTTCTCGCAAACAAAAGAATCTTGTTAATGATGATCGCCCAGCACCAAACCGACCCCCCGAGCAGCCCCACCATCACAAGCTTAACGACAAGGTGGGCCGACCAAAACATGCCCAGCAGAGAAACCTCCACCAAGGGAGGCGTCAGTCCGGAGGCTGCAATATCGGCGGGATTCATTAAATTGGTCCTTCTAAACGGGTAAACGGGGACGAGCCCCCCAGCGAACGAGTTTTGGCGCTGAAATCCGTCAATTCTGGGGCTTCGCCCGGCCAAAACTTTTTCCTGGCTTGCGCAAAATCCTCTCTAAGCCAGGGGCAAGACGCTGAACCTTCGAATCGTTATCTTGCACCAAAACCTTATTTCGCCCGGTGTTGAAACGCACAATCGGTTCACCCCTGTTGCTTGCCACGGTTGAGCAAAAGTCAGCGCCAATTCAGGTCAAATTACCATTACTGTTATGATTTCAGGAGATATTTTTCCTCGTGCGGATCAGGTGCAACCGCCCTGAGCTTTTCAAAAACCGTCGCCGGAATCCGTCTTGCCTTGCCTTCTGCGACAATCGCTATTCTCACATTAGCTGTCAAAAGGATTTCGCGGCCGCGGTTGATTTGTTGACGCATCTCGATCGAAGCGCCGCCTAGGCCATTCACGCAAGTATCGACCAAAAGGGCATCGTCCATGCGCGCGGGTTTTAAAAAATCGATCGTCATTGCGCGAACCACGAAATGGCAGCCCCCTGCCCCACGATTGTCAAAAATTCTGCTGTGTTCTATGCCGAGAGCGCGCAAAAACTCCGTGCGGCCGCGCTCGAGAAACCGCAGATAAGACGCATGATACACATTACCCGAAAAGTCCGTATCTTCATAATAGACCCGCACGGCAAGGCGCTTCGGCTCTGCTGATAGAGCCTGTTCTTCGCCTGCCGGCTTAGCAGGATTGGCTGCGGCCCGCATCTTCAATTAATTTCGCAGGCTCCAACTGACCGCGAGAGCTGCCGCCGCCACCCAGTCATAGGCGGCGCACCACGGAGGGTACCACGCTGGTATGACGACGAATTTCCAGGGTCTTGGTGCAAGATTCGATCCTTCGTGATGCGCATAGTCCCAAATTCCATGCGCGAGATAGGCAAAAGGGACAACCCAAGCACTTGCCCATAGAGCCGCCAATGCGCCAACAAAGCAGACTGCGGCACCGGCCACTTCGGCGGCGATCTGCGACAAATCTCCCTTTTGTAGCGCGAAACCGGCATAAATCGCGCCCATGCAGGCCAAAAGCAGCGCAGCGAATTGTTCCGAGTGCAATTTTGACATAAACAAATGAAGCGGAACCGTAGCAATAGCGAGCGATGCGCCAATTGCGGCGGGCCGCCCTGTAAAAAAATTCGCCATGGAGCTAACCCCTTGCCTGAGAGCGCGTCGGCCGTCTCTCGGCTCCTGCCTGAACGAGTTAAGTCGAAACTTTGCCATCCGACTCTGGCAACGGCTATTTGCTATTGTGTGGTTTTCATTGCAAGCCGCGCCGGCAAACGAAAACATTGGTGTGCGCGGAGGCGATTCCACAGACTGAGGGCAAAAGAGAATGCCGCTGAACCGCAAGAACCGGATTGCCGTTCTCGGCGCTGGGGCCTGGGGGACCGCTCTCGCCAATCTCGCCGCGCGCACCGGCGGGGAGGGCGGCGCCGAGGTCATGCTTTGGTCGCGCGATCCCGCGCATGTCGAGGAGATGCGCGCAACCGGCGTCAATGCAAGGCATCTTCCCGCAGTTCCGCTTCTCTCGAATGTCAACCCTATTGCGCAACCGGCGCAGATCGAGGGCGCGGACCTTATCCTCGCCGCGGTTCCGGCGCAGGCGCTACGACCGGTCCTCGACACCTTCTCCGCCTATCTCGCGGAGGACGTACCGGTTATTGTTTGCGCTAAAGGCGTTGAACGCACGAGTGGACTTTTTTTGAGCGAAGTCGCCGCCTCCGTGTTGCCCAAAAATCCGCCTGCGGTCCTTTCCGGGCCAAGCTTTGCGAAGGAAGTTGCTCAAGGGCTTCCGACGGCCGTGACGCTTGCCGCGCTAGACGGCGATCTTGCGGCAAAGCTCGCAGGCGCGCTGGCGGGTCCTGCCTTCCGGCTCTACACTTCGACCGATATTCGCGGGGTGGAAATCGGCGGGGCGGCAAAAAACGTTCTTGCGATCGCGAGCGGGATCGCGGCGGGCCGCGGCCTTGGCGCGAGCGCCGCAGGTGCCCTCATCGCCCGGGGCTTTGCCGAGCTAAGCCGTTTCGGCCGCGCTTATGGCGCCGAGACCGCCACTTTGGTTGGCCTATCGGGCCTCGGCGATCTCGTTCTTACCTGCACCTCGGCTTTGTCGCGGAACTATTCCCTCGGCGTCGCGCTCGGGCGCGGGTTGCCTGTTGCCGAAGCCTTGGCGCATGGCGGGCTCTGCGAAGGCGTGCACAGCTGCGGCGCGCTCCTCGATCTCGCCCATGCCAAGGACATCGACATGCCAATCGCGGTGGCGGTCGATGCCGTTCTCGCCGAGCGGATTACGATTGAGGATTCGATTGCAGGCCTTCTCGCGCGTCCGTCGAAAGCCGAGTTTGCGGCCTGCAGCTAAGCTTGAACAGGCTCGATTTCGGGCGGATACAATAGCGCACGTCAAAGATACGAGGATCAAATGGCGTATTGGCTGCTCAAAAGCGACCCTGATACATGGTCCTGGCAGGATCAGACAAAAGCCGGCAAGAAGGGAACCTGTTGGGACGGCGTGCGCAATCACAGCGCCAAATTGAATTTGATGGCGATGCGGATTGGCGAGCAAGCCCTCTTCTATCACTCGGGCGAAGAGAAGCAGATCGTGGGCATCGTCGAAGTCACAAAACCCTATTATCCCGATCCCACGGATAACAGCGGCAAATTCGGCATGGTCGATGTGCGCGCGGTTGAAGCCCTGAAGACGCCTGTCACGCTTAATGCCATTAAGCAAGATCCGCGTTTGACAAATATGGAGCTCGTTAGAATTTCGCGGCTCTCGGTGCAGAAGGTAAGCGGCGAAGAATGGAACCTCATCCGCGCCATGGGCGGCTTATAATCAGATACGGTCGAGAGCACCGGCGTGATGAGGTTTAGATGCAGCAACAAGATTTCCCGCTGCCGTCCGGTCTCCCCCGTCCGAGCGACGATGGAGGGGCAGACCATCTCAGGCAGATGGAAATGCCAAAAATCTTTCTGCAATCAACGGCGGGCAGGCTCGTCGACCTCTCAGATCTGAGGGCGCCGAGAACAATTATTTACTGCTATCCAATGACCGGGGTTCCCGGAAAGCCGCTGCCCGAAGGATGGGACATGATCCCCGGCGCGCGTGGCTGCACGCCGCAGGCTTGCAGCTTTCGGGATCGCCATTCGGAATTGTTGCAGCACGAGGTTGCTGTATTTGGCCTCAGCACGCAGAGCACCGAATATCAGCTTGAGATGGCCGGCCGTCTCAATCTTCCATTCGAAATCCTGAGCGATTGTGAATTTGCCTTTTGCGACGCGCTGCGCCTGCCGACGTTTGAGACCGCCGGAATGCGGCTAGTAAGACGCCTAACGCTGATCGTCAGAGACAGCCGCATAGAGCATGTTTTCTATCCGGTGTTTCCGCCAGACGAAAGCGCCGATCAGGTCCTGGGGTGGCTCAGGAGCAATCCAACTCAAAATTGATCTGCCGACTTTAAAGATACGCGCGTTTCCCCAGTCATAACTGGCAGGCCCATATCGCCGAAGTGCTCGGCCGCGCGAACCTAATGAGCAGGTATAGTGCCCGCGTTGGCTCGACTGACGTTTTTAGCAGAACCAGCCGTGGTGCACCTCGCCTTGCTGCCCGTTCGCGCTATCATGGCAGAAAGATTGGTTTGGGCGGGCAGCTGTTGGTTCGGCCAAAGGGATCTCGAGCTGTCGAGCGACGGCGAGCACAACTGTGGCAAGAACAAGGACGAGGACGGCAAAAGAAAGCTGGAACTTCAACGCGTGAACTCCTTGCCTGCCGATGTCGTTCGCTTCTCCTTCAAAGCCCGCAGTCGACGGTCACGTATTCGGCATGCGGACTGCATTGCGTGGCGATGCGGCTCCTCGCTTTTAGCTAGCGGTGTCGGCTATGAGCTACCGGAAATACCAGAACAGCAGACACCTTAGTGCTTCGCGTTCCCCCGAGCTTCGATTTCCTTCTTTATGTTCATCCTATATTCCTCTGTGTACATCCAGTCGTCGATTTCCTCTTCTGCCGTAGTCTCGCTCATGCTGTAGACCTCCGCGAGCCTGCTTGCGAGCCGCTCGCGCTTTCCGGCAATCTTGTCGAGGTCATCATCCGTCAGCTGATCCCATTCGTGTTTGATCCTGCCTTTCAGCTGCTTCCAATTTGCTTCAATGACATTCCAATTCATTGCAGACTCCTTATGGTTACGTGCGCGCAGCGTATCAACGCCGCCTCGTCATCAACAGAATTGGGGATGGTTTCAGCTCATCTTGACTGGGTCATTTCCGGCAGGCCGCATCGAAAAGAATCGATGCGGCTCGCACGCTCTGGGGAAATGAGCAAATGGCAGAATCTCTGCTACTGCACCTTCAGCCAGTGGTCGACATCCCAATGCACGAAATCCCTGGAGAGGCCGTAGCGCTCTTGGAGCTTGTCTTCGAGCTGCTCGCGCTTGCCGGCAATCTTGTCGAGGTCCTCTTCTGTAAGATGACCCCAATATTCTGCGATCCTACCTTTTGCGTACTCCCAGTTTCCTTCAATGACATTCCAATCCATTGCTGACTCCTTTCGGTTAAGAGCATGGCTGAATGCCACCGCGCCGACCATACCTTGGGGCGGAAAGTTGGTTTCAACGCGTCTTGGCTTAACCGTGCCCGCAGAGTGCGGCATCCTGTCGGCCACTTGGCGGCGATCACAGGGAATCATTGGGACGGTTTCACAATAAAGTGACCGTCACCAGTGAGCGCCCGCCGCCGCTTTTGCAGCTTGAACGCAACGCGCGGCTCGATCGGTCACCTGTGGGGCTCGTCAAGTTGAACGCGATTTGGATCCAGCGGTGACGTCGCCGGATCGGTTTGGGGGCGCAGCGGACAAGCTGCCGCCTCGCCGCCATGGCTGGTACAGGCCGTAGAATCAAGCAATTGTCGCCGCTAAGGTAGTCCCACAATTGCCCGAGCATACCATTTAGTATACGCCAGCATTGTTCAACAAATTTCCAAGCCATTGCAGTCTCCTATTTGTAAGGGTACAGCAACGTTTGTACGCTACCTGCGTACCAACCATTTTGGACGCAGATCGTTCCAATGCAAGCGTTACATTTACTTTTTAAGATGCGCTGAAGCGGAATTCAAAACCATCAATTACATAGACCAACGGTGGGGCAAAGGGCGCCAACGGTTTCGATCTCAGCTATAACCCGGCAAACTTAGGCGGCGGCATTGCTCAGTCCGCAATCCACCACGGCACGGACCGTGGGTTCTCGACCTGTCGGTGTGAGACGCGCATTCTCATGGGCCTTCTCCGCGAATCACTTGAGGTTTGACGACATCAGCATTCCCGCCCAGGACCGAATGGACAACCTCCTGAAAGCTCACAACTAGTTCGTGGCCAGCCAGCTATAGGCACCCCCCCGCCGCTTAGCGCGCGAGGGCTTCGTTTGCGCGGAGTGAAGGTCGCTTAAGACTAACGAAAAGAGCCCCTGACCTGAGTAAGCCCATTCGATCGTCAGGCCAGGGGCCGCCGCCTCGAACTTGGTATAATACAGGGGGAACCAAGTCTCGGCCGCCACCCCTATCCCGGTGAACCCTGCGGGAGCACTAAGGGGTGCGGGGATATAATCGCTCGGCGTCCGTTAAGGGTTTCAGCTGGGCGGTAAATAAATGCGCGTTTAGCGGCGTCCGCCGCCCAAGATTTCCTGGCAAGCGTTGTCTCACAAATTTGTGATTGGTGCAGTGGAACAATACTAAAGCGACGAAGTTTTCGATGCTTGCCGAGTCGGAGACACTATCCAACTCGGCAAAACGCCATTCAATAGGAGAAACACCATGCAAAACATTAGAAACATCGGTGCAATACTGGCGGTGGCCGGGCTGTTTTCTTTCCCGCTTACTGCCCAGGCGCAAGGCATTCCGGAGGGCACCGCTCGCGGTGCTCAACAGGGTGGCAAGGCGGCAGGGCCCCTCGGCGCCGCAGCTGGAGGCGTGGTTGGAGGTGTTGTCGGCGGCGTAGCTGGTCTC
The DNA here is from genome assembly GCA_964457695.1 of uncultured Methylocapsa sp. Lineage (GTDB taxonomy): Bacteria > Pseudomonadota > Alphaproteobacteria > Rhizobiales > Beijerinckiaceae > Methylocapsa. The sequence continues at coordinate 1,286 of CAYWHF010000037.1, read as the reverse complement.
CTTGGCGTCGATCAGCGTCCGCGTTTTCGTGACTATGTCATCGGCGAACACATACCTTCTAGCAGGATCAGCCAACCGGTCACGGTAGGCATGGTGTTGCCGTCGTCGGGGATAACGCTTTACGCGATTCCACGCGAATTCAATGTCCCCTCAGAATATCGCTACGCGATGGTCAACGACGAGGTGATTCTCGTCGAGCCAAGAACCCGGCGCATTGTCGAGGTCATTGATTGACACGGTGAGCTTATGCCGCCGCAGCTTGCTCTCTGGCGCGACATGTGCCCGGTCCAGCGGCGGCGGTTCGTTGATATCGGCCCCGATACCTCGCCCAACGGGAAATTTGCTGCTGCTTAATGCCAGTACGTTCCTCAAGCATCGGCTTCAGATAAACCGCGCGCAGGTCGCGGCAAAATTTCACGAGGTTCACTCGGCTGTCCATCCCCCATCGATCGAATAATTGGAGCCGGTGATTTGCGCCGCCGCGTCCGAGGAAAGAAAGACCGCAAGTGCGGCGACTTGATCCGAGGTGACGAATTGTTTTGTGGGCTGCGCCTTCAACAAAACATCGTTGATCACTTCCTCGCGCGACAAATGGCGCGAAGCCATCGTATCCGGGATCTGCTGTTCGACGAGCGGCGTCCACACGTAACCTGGCGAGATGCAATTGACCGTGATGCCAAAGGTCGCAAGTTCGAGCGCCGCCGTTTTGGTGAGGCCGGTGAGGCCATGTTTGGCCGTCACATAGGCAGATTTGAAGGGCGAGGCGACGAGTGAATGGGCAGACGCGGTGCTGATGATGCGGCCCCATTTGCGCGCCTTCATGCCGGGAATCGCGGCGGCGATCGCATGAAATGCAGCAGAGAGATTTATGGCGATAATCATGTCCCAGGTCTCGCGAGGAAATTCCTCGATCGGCGCGACATGTTGAACTCCGGCGTTGTTTATGAGAATATCGACGGAGCCGAGCTTGGTTTCCGCCTCCTTCACCATGGCGCGGATTTGATCCGGTTTGGTCATGTCGGCGGGGGAATAGAACGAGCGCACGCCAAAATCCTTCTCGATTGCGGCGCGCTCAGCTTCAATCGCTACAGCATCTCCGAGGCCATTGATCATGACATTGGCGCCTTCTTTGGCGAAGGCGCGGGCTATCGCAAGTCCAATGCCGCTCGTTGAACCGGTAACGATGGCGTTTCGCGTCTCAAGGCTCATTCGTCCTCCTCGCGGTCGTTGACCCGCCGGCAAAATTGTTGCATCCCCCATTCTACAACCGCATCCCAAAAAACACA
>CAYWHF010000036.1:4052-11074 GCA_964457695.1 uncultured Methylocapsa sp. | reverse complement strand
CCAAATGGGTTTCTGGTAGTGATCCGAAACCTCGGGATTTTCGGCGTAGCCATTGAGAATCTTAGAGTTTGGCTTCAAAAGCGCCATCCGGCTCCAGCCATGCGGAATGATCTCATGCAGAAGGGGCGCGACCGCGACCATCGCGCTCTCGGGCGGCAGCCCAAGGCAGCACAAAGTTTTCAGATGCTCGGCTGCTGCCATCAATTCCGCTCCAGATCCGCTCCCTCCGGCCCCCCGATATGTTTGGATCTACGCGACAAATGCAGACGCTGCATCCCCAAAATTGGGGACGCAAACGAAAAGTTCTTAGACTAAGGTATTGTCACTGGACGTACCAATTGGTTTGCCCCGTGCAGTCATCCTCCCGGTCTGGCAGCGAGGCGCGGGCCTTGATTGCGGCGGCTGTCCGTCTGGCCGCCGCAATTTTTGCGCTCAATCGGTTTCAAGCGGAAAGAATTCCGCATCTGCTGTCGCAAAAAGCCGTTGTAATTGCTGCGATTGCCTGCGAGCGGCGCCGCCGGTCATGCACTCGCCCTTCGCTTTTAGGACTGGGTGAGCGATTTGTAGGAGGGGGCGAATAGGGAGGGAATACGCGCTTCTCGCGCCCGGGGCGAAGCCGGGTGCGATTCGACTCCACGCACGTTGTTTCGGTCGTCGTTCAGCCAAATTTTGGCTGCGAGCTCGGCGGAATTGTGAATCTCGAGGGTCTGATAAAGTTTTTTCGTCAGATCCGCGACGGTGGATTGCCTTAAGTCCAGCTCGTCGGCAATTGCCGCCTTGGTCTTACCCAGGGCAAGCGGAATGCCGACCTTCAATTGCGCGGGCGTCGCGCCGCTCTCGCGCAGCACTCTCGCGGCATGCGCCACGACATGCTCATGCAGTTCGATTGTCACAGAGATGAGGCAGCCCGTTGGGTCCTTGGCGGTGTCCTCAGGAATGACGCCCGGCGGCATGAGCCATTTTGCATCGAGCGTGAGAATGCCATAGCCGGTTGAAATCCTCATGCGCGGCGGCCTGCACAAACTCCCTTTTGCCGCGCCAACGAGATGAAGCAGCAGCTTTAGGATCGGCTGGGGCAGCGCCTCGCGCGTTCGAAGATGGCGCATGTAATTGGAAGGCTCACCCGCCAGGATCCGGAGCAAGAATTCGACGCTTGGAGTTTGATAGACAACCGTTGTGTCGGCTGTCACAATCATCTGGCCGCTTCGGGTCAGCGCTCCCGCCGCGCCCGGTGGACTTGGGTCTTTCGGCTCCAACGCGTCCGGTGTTGGCGGACGAAGCGCGTGCGCGAGCCAGGGGCGCAGCTGATCGAGACGGTTAACATCGTCCACAATGAAGGGCGGGGCGCAGCGCGGGCGAAGAAGATGAACGAGTGCGATCGTCCGGCCGCAGTCGCCAATCATCGTGTCCAAAATCCAGCAGGCGTCGAGCGGTGCCTCAATCTCGTTATACCAGCTCCGCTCAAGCCACTTACGGCTTTGCAGAGGCAAGGTCCAGCCGATCCCGACGGCGCGAACGGATGGCAGGTAAAGCGGGCCAAGCCCCGCAGGATCTTGCATGAGCGTGCTGAAACGCTCGCGATAGAGCGCAGCCGAGGACGGGTTTTCGCTGTAGCTGGCGGTCCAAGTGGCATCGGGCGCGATCAGCGCCATGCGCGCCCAGCTGTGCGGAAGGATTTCATGCGGCAGCGGCGTCACGGCGATCATCGCGCTCTCGGGCTTGAGCCCGAGGCAGCACAAGGTCTTGAGATGCTCGACTGCTCCCACCGGGCCCCCTTTCGATGCCGCCGCGCTAGCATAATAATATTACCGAAGTCATCCCGTAAATAGGGGACGCAGACCAGCTTTTGTTCTCGAAGCCTAAAGCAAGCACAGGGAGGCGGCCTCGCCTTGCTGATGCAACAGGCAGCCGATGCAATTTTGAGCCGGGGAAAGGAAGGGGCAATATTATCGTTAAAACTTATATCTCAAAATTCGCGGACAAATTTTGCGCCAGCGGTTTTCACATGCGCTGGCAGTTTCCGATGCGCCGCCTGTGGCGGCTTGCGAGCCTCGGTATTAGAGAATTTCAACCTGAAAATTTTCGACGATCTGGTTGGCGAGCAATTTTTCGCAGGCGCCGCGCAGCAGGTCTTGCGCCGCCGCGCGATCACCAAGAGCGAGCTCGATATCAAAAACCTTTCCCTGCCGCACGCTGTCGACGCCATCGATCCCGAGCGATTTTAATGCGCCTTCGATGGCTTTGCCTTGCGGATCGAGAATGCCGTTCTTGAGGGTGACAAAAACGCGCGCTCTCACGGCCTTGTTTCCGGCGATAAGCAAAAGATGGGAATCGTCAGCTGGCAGCGCGGACGCGGCAAGACAATCACTGCACCAGCTTTGGCCCGTGCGTGCGCGGCTGTTCGTTCTCCTGCAGGATGCCCAAGCGCCGCGCGACTTCGGTATAGGCCTCGACGAGCCCACCAAGATCGCGGCGAAACCGGTCCTTGTCGAGCTTATCGTTCGACTTAATGTCCCACAGCCGGCAAGAATCCGGGGAAATCTCGTCGGCGACGACAATCCGCATCATCTCGCCTTCCCAAAGCCTGCCGCATTCCATCTTGAAATCGACGAGCCTGATGCCGACGCCTAAGAAAAGGCCGGAGAGAAAATCATTGACCCTGATCGCAAGCGCCATGATGTCGTCGATTTCCTGCGGCGTGGCCCAGCCGAAGGCCGTGATGTGCTCCTCGGAAACCATCGGATCGTTGAGCTGATCGTTTTTGTAATAGAACTCGATGATCGAGCGCGGCAGCTGCGTGCCTTCCTCGATACCGAGACGCGTCGCCAGCGATCCCGCCGCGACATTGCGGACGACAACCTCAAGCGGCACGATTTCGACCTCGCGAATCAATTGCTCGCGCATGTTGAGACGGCGAATGAAATGGGTCGGCACGCCGATGTCGTTGAGATTTTGAAAAACGAATTCCGAGATCCGGTTGTTGAGCACCCCCTTGCCGTCGATCACTTCGTGTTTCTTGGCATTGAACGCCGTTGCGTCATCCTTAAAATGCTGGATAAGCGTGCCTGGTTCGGGACCTTCGTAGAGGACCTTTGCCTTACCTTCGTAAATGCGCCGGCGGCGATTCATTGGGATTAACCGTGGCTTGAGATGATCCATGGGTGGCCGTGGCTCCTTTAGAACGTCCTTGGTCCCAAATTTAGACGCGCTCTCGCGTTAAACTGAGACAGGAGGCGTAGGCTATGCGCTTCTTTGCCGCCGCGGCATCGAGGGACTTTGCTTGTTCCCGTTCTGAAACAAGCAAGACGAACCTAACCTATCTGAAAGCCGAAATTCTCACAATGCCGTGCTAACTCTACGCCAGGCGGGCAATTCGAGATAAAAAGTGTAAGATTGCCTCCCTCCGTTTCGAAACGATGGTTATCTTTAGCAGAGATTCGAATCGGGACATAGAAAGAATTCGAGCTCTAACGTGGCTTTGCTCAGCGCGGCGGAGCTGCGGATATTTGCTAGGATCGAGCAGGCCGGTCGCAAGCCGGTTTGCAATGGTTGAATGGGGACTGACATGACGACTTTCGACGAGCGCGAGAATGCCTTTGAAGAGAAATACGCCCACGACGAAGAGCTGAAATTCAAGGCCAAAGCACGGCGCGGCAAATTGCTCGGGCTATGGGCGGCAGAGCGGCTCGGCAAATCGGGCGCGGCGGCAGAAGACTATGCGGCCCGGCTTGTCGCCGCAGAAATCCATAAGGATAGCGCGGGGCAAATTCTCAAGAGCTTGCGCGCCGACTTCGAGAAAGCCGGTATTAACATGCCCGATCGCGAGATACACAAGAAGATGGACGAGCTGCTTGCCGCGGCGATCAAGGAGATCACCAAAGGAAAAGCTTGAGGTAAAGCACGGCTCGGCGCAGCGCCTCCGCCGCGATATCGATGTGAGCGGAGACGCCTGTTCGTTACGATGGGGAGATCAACACTGCCGCGCCCTCGAGCCTGCCCCCACGCAAATCGGCCAAGGCGCTGTTTGCCTGATCGAGCGGATAGGTTTTTGTTGAGGTCTCGATTCCGTTTTGCGCGGCAAAGGCCAAAAATTCGATGCCGTCCTGCCGCGTCAGATTGGCGACGGACATAATTTTGCGCTCCTGCCAAAGAAAGCGATAGGGAAAGGACGGAATATCGCTCATGTGGATCCCGGCGCAGACGACGGCTCCTCCCTTGCGTACCGACCTAAGCGCGAGCGGCACCAGCTCGCCCACAGGCGCATAGATGATCGCGGCGTCCAGCATTTCGGGTGGCGTCTCGTCCGAGCCCCCGGCCCAGGCGGCGCCGAGCCGCATCGCAAAGTCCTGCGAAGCCCTGTCTCCGGGCCGCGTGAATGCGAATATCTGCCGCCCTTGCTTGCGCGCGGCCTGAGCGACGATATGCGCCGCCGCGCCAAATCCATAGAGGCCCAGCAGCTTTGCGTTGCCCGTAAACCGAAGCGAGCGCCAGCCGATGAGACCCGCGCAAAGCAAGGGCGCAAGCGCGGCGGCGCTCAACCCTTCGCTCAATGGAAAAGCGTAGCGCGCGTCGGCGATCGCGCGTGTCGCATAGCCGCCGTTGCGCGTGTAGCCGGTGAAAACCGGCCGGTCACACAGGTTTTCCTGCCCGCTCGCGCAATAGGCGCAGGTTCCGCATGTCGATCCGAGCCAGGGAATGCCGACCCGCATCCCGATGGCGAGATCCGAAACATTGGGCCCAAGGGCATCGATCTTTCCGACGATTTGATGCCCCGGAATGACCGGGAGTATTGGGTTAGGCAATTCGCCATCGACAAGATGGAGGTCCGTCCGGCAGACCCCGCAGGCCTCGACTCGGATACGAATTTCTCCAGGTCCAGGGATTGGGTCCGGCAGCTCTTCAAAGACAAGAGGCTTGCCTATTTCGTACAGGACCATGCCGAACATAGAACGCGTCCTGAAAACAAACTTACTTGCGCCACGAAAGATAGGCCACCAATAGAGCGGTCGTGAGGGCGAGGCGGGTGCCGCGCATAAATTAGTACGGGATTAGTACGGCACATGCAGGGGCGAGAGTTTTGGCCGGTTTTCGCCGTCCTGGGTGTTTCGTCCTACTTGACGGCGCAAATGAACATCGACTGGCCTGCATAAACATCTTCGCTTGAATGCACGATGGCCGAGAATCCCGCTTTCATGAGCATTTTCTCGACGTCCTTGATAGTCCAGCGATAGAGCATGGGCCGAAGTTTCAATTCATTGATCTGATAGACTTGATTGTAATCCGCCTGCAGTTCTTCGAACTTGCCATCTTCTCTCAAGTCTTTTTCAATGCGGTCAAACAAGACCTGCAAATTCGTGTCCTCCCGCGGCCCGCTCAATCGCAACTCGCCGCCGGACTTAAGAACACGGCAACACTCTGCCAAGCATGATTCAGCATCTTGTACGGCGTAAAGCACATTGTTCAAAGTGACAAAATCGAAATCGTCGTCCTCCAGACCAAACAGGGAGGTGATGTCCTGCTTGATCGGGAACACGCCGCCCTCAGACGGGTCCGTACGCAAGTATTTCTTGCATTTCCCTTTCAGCAATTCCAGCATGAGCCGGTTGTTTTCGACCGCGACGATCACCCGGCCGGGTCCGTTCCTGATCAGCCTTTCAGCGAAGTTGCCTGTACCGGCCCCAAGGTCGAGTATTTTGGCGTCGCCGGGTATCATTTTGACGCCATCGTGGCCGCCAACAAATTTGTCCAAAAGTTCGGGATAAACGCGGCTATTGGTTAACACGCGATCATAGGCAACCGCATATTCCGTCCACATCAGATCGAGCCCGAGAACCCGGATGAGATCGCGCTGGTAAGCCGCATGCTGCTTGTCATCGGCGAATTTAACGTCCAGCGTCACGAGCCATGCCAGGCAGGCACGGTTGTCGTCTGGAATCTGATAGGCCCGCTTTTTGGCGGTGAATTTTCCATAGCGCTGACTAGTATATTGAATCGATTCGACGTCTATTGGAGGCAGCTCGTTCGTATCGCCGAAGGCCCTTACGCCGTGGTTGAGAACCTCGTCGTAGTTATCTAAAAAATAGGTCCACTCAAGAACGGGTCTTCCTTTGCGGCCCTCCATCGTCCGGTCGAATGCAACCGTGAAGGCCTCATTCCAGTCGATAATCCGGAAGGCGTTGTCCAGCAAATACATCGGCGTCATCGGATAGGCAGATGGCCGAACGAGGAGATCTTCCGTAAATGATGGGGACAGGGCGCTGAACCGCGGGGCGTCAGCGCCGGGTAGCCCATGCTGCTTTTCGACCTCCTTCGCGTGAGATTCCCTCTGCTCTCGCGTGGATTCATCCAATATGCGCCTCTGGACAGTCTCAGAGAGACCGCCGCCGATGTTGCGCACAAGATCATCAATGGCGAGCATGACTCTTGCCAGAAGGTCGTCACGCCTTCTCAGCCGTTGGAGGAGAACAATTATCTCATCGGGAGATTCGCCGTCGCGAACTTGCTCCCCGAGTTCAAAAACCAGCTGGATCTGATCCTGAAGTTGAAGTTGCGAATCAGCCTCGATCTTCTCCTTCAACCGACTCAAATCGGACATTGGAGCCGCCGGAGGCTCAGGCGGTGGATCGGGCAGCGGCGGGGCTGGGGGCAAACGCCTAAGAGTTTGCCGTACTTTTCGGAGAGCGTATTTGTCCGGCCGCGTATAGTCCACCCATTCCAGTTCTCTAAGGTCTAGCGGAAGCGAATCCGGGGAAACCGCGTCCGCCAGCCGCACCGGAAGAAGCGTTCTTTGAAGTTTGCTTGCGTATTTCCTTTCGCATTTGCACGGCGGCGACTCTAGATACTCCGGCGTAAGCGCCGCAATGAAGATTTCGCACTCTCTAATCGCGGATAGGATATCGTTCCACCACTTTTGGCCTGCCGTGAGGTTTTGATCGAACCAAACGTCGTGATCGTCGGCCCTGAGTTCGTCGACCAGGTCTTCAATTACATCCTTGCTGCCACGTTCGTAGCTGATGAAAATC
>CAYWHF010000036.1:0-4042 GCA_964457695.1 uncultured Methylocapsa sp. | reverse complement strand
CTCAACATGGCCCCAGTGGGGAAGGTCCACCTCCCACCGCTTTTGCTCTTGTTCTAGCAAGATACAAAGTCGCAAATCACTTGCGGCCCTCGGGCATTAAGCAGAAGCTCAAAGGCGCCAATTGCCGTCACCCCGGGCATAATGCAATCGCGAGATATGTTTGTTACAACGATAAAAGCAACTGCGAATATGAAACCGGTACCAATGAGAATGAATACTGTCGTAACAATATTAGTGATAGTCTTATTGTTTTGCACGACGCCGCTCCCTTAGTAAATCGGCCGTTGCATAATGACGGACGGAAGCTGGATGTTCAAGTATTTGGTTGATTTTAAACCTTTAACAGCCGTAAATCCGCATTTTGCGTAAAGCGGAATCAATTCCTCGCGGCATGCAAGGAAGAGCGGTGCGAAATGTCTTGCCTCGGCGTACGCGACGGCGGTATCGACCAACGCCTCCGAAAGTGACCGGCCGCGATATTCTGGATCGACCGCCACACGGCTGATTTCCGCCGGCTCCTTTCTGTTTTTAATCATCTCTGCATAGTGAGCGCGGAAGCCTGGAAACTCCATGAGCAGATCGAAGGGCTCCTTCGCGCAATGCGGAAAACTGAACAGCTTTAGGAGCGTTTCGTCGCCGACCCGGCTGAGAAGATCGGCGATTTGAAAAACATAGGGCCTTTCCTCATAGCTTTTCAACACGCGCGCACAGCCAACAACCTTGCCCTCAGGGGTGATGGCACATAGAGGAATTGCGGTTCTGTCCTTCCAATCGATTTCCCATTTGGTTATTGCGCGTTTGTTTTCATCCCGCAAAAAGTTGCATTGCTCCCATACCCGGTAGCGTAAGGAAAAATATCCGGCCCATTCTTCTGCCGAAGCCGGGGGCCGGATTTGGACTTGCTTGCGCAGCGAACTGCGAATGAGAGACTTTTCCAAAAATGGAATGACATTATTACAAGCTACGATCGCCGGGTTGTTTACAAAGCTTGCCGAGGCGTAATTGTTCGTATTAGCGGCCTCTGGCTCGCACAGGATGATTGGCTCCCCGCACTGGCCGGGGGATATCTTGCTTGCTTCGATTTCCTCGCGCCTAAATCCCACCGTGACGACAAGCCGGTCATCCGGCAATTCGTCTCGCCAGCGAAGCGCCGCGCCAAGCGGGCCAAGCGAATTAACGCGCGCTGTCGTCCCGCGTTTGCCAAGGGCTGGCTCTCTGGGCATCATCCATCGCAGTACCTCGATCAGCTTCTGCCAATCACCTGGCCGGTTACATACAACACCAATCTCCGTTTGCATTAGCCTCTTCCCAACTGCCCATCCATCACCGGGACGGGACCTCGTAAGATGGCTCCAGGGTTATCAAGCTCGAATACAGCTGAAAGACCGGTCGCACAGTGCGTAAGGTCACACTTTAGTAACCATCCTGGACCGATCTTCTGAACCGAGGTTGCGCCCGCCGGTCGCGCCCTGCCAAGGCGATGTCTGAACGAACTCCGGTCTGCATTGCTGGTCAAAGGGCGCGGGGCAGGCTCAGTTTAGGGCACGCAACGGCGGCAGCGCCGTTTTATCGCCGCTTTTGGCTCTCGTTATGCTGCATAAGCTTGTCTGCTAAGCTTAAGTATCTGGCCCCACAGGCCCGTTAGGAGTAACCGCGTTCCCATGAGGCCAATGAGCAAGCGTCAACGGATAGCTTGGCTTGGCCTTCCAAGTTTACTTGCCGCCGTTTTTCCGGCGGCATGCACCGTCGGACCCGATTATGTCCGGCCGGCTGCTCCAGTACCGGCAAAGTACAAGGAATTGAAAGGTTGGAAACCGGCTGCCCCAAGCGATGATGTCGATCGCGGAGCTTGGTGGTCTGTCTTCAAGGACAGAAAACTCGATACATTCGAGAGTCAGGTCGAGCTCTCCAATCAGACCGTTGCGGCCGCGGAAGCCGCCTACAGGCAGTCGCTTGCGATCATAGAGGAGGCGCAGGCTGGCCTATTTCCAGTCGTCAATCTCACCTACACCTCGACATATTCGCATTTCGGAGGGTTGGCAATTGGAAACGTCCTCGCGGGAAAAACCAAAACGGTTTCGACAATTTCGGCCAACGCAAGCTGGACTGTCGATTTATGGGGGAGAATTCGCCGCACGGTCGAGAGCGATGTGGCCGCTGCCCAAGTCTCTGCCGCAGATCTCGCCAACGCCAAGCTCTCTACGCAAGCCATGCTGGCCACTGCCTATTATAATTTGCGCGCGGCCGATGCGCTGCAAGCGCTGCTCCATCGCACGGCTATGGCATACAAACGAACGCTGGAGATTACCCAGCATCAATATGATGCCGGCACGGTTTCAAAGGCCGACGTCGACACGGCGCTGGCGCAGCTCCTCAACACGCAGGCGATGGAAATCGGCGTTGGGGTCATGCGCGCGCAATTCGAACATGCCATCGCGGCGTTGATGGGCGAGCCGCCGGCCGGCCTGACGATCCCGCCGATGCCACTTGGCTATTCACTTCCCTATATTCCAGTCAGCGTCCCTTCTTCATTACTGGAGCGGCGTCCGGATGTCGCGGCGGGTGAGCGGGCGATGCAGCAACAGAACGCGCTCATCGGCGCAGCCATTGCCCTTTATTATCCCGATCTCAGCCTCACGGGCACGTTCGGGTTTACCGGTACCGGAGCGCTCGCACTACTGCTTGCAAATAACGTCTGGAGCATCGGAGGTTCCGTCGTCCAGGCCGTCTTCGACGCAGGCCTGCGCGATGCGCAGGTCGAAGCTGCGTTAGCAACTTACCAGCAAAACGTCGCCAATTACCGCCAGACGGTTTTGACAGCCTTCCAGCAAGTGGAAGATCAGCTAGCCGCTGTCCGGATCCTTGCGCGCCAAGAGAGGGTCGCCGACGCTGCCGTCAAAGCGGCGCGCGAAGAGGTGGAAATTCTTCTCAATCAATATCGCGCTGGCACCGTTGCCTTCACCGCGGTTGTCGTTGCCCAGGCAACCCTGCTTTCCGACGAACAATCGGCCCTGACTGTGCGGCAGAACCGTTTTCTCGCAACGGTGGCGCTGATCGAGGCGCTTGGCGGCGGCTGGAACAGCGCCCTTCTGCCAAGCGCGCGGGGGTTGGAAACGCGAAATCCGCTTATTCCGGATCTGCAGTGAGAAGCGCCTGCTGCTGAAGGTGGCCGGCGGCAGATGGCGCTTCGAGGAGGCCACTCCTAAACCATTTGCGCGCCGGCCAACCCTACGGACCCAGGAGATGCGGCGGACCCGAGCACTCCGTAGGGGATCCAAATAACCTTTAGATTTCAAGGCTTTCACCCTGATAATCCTTGGTCTTAGCCGTTCTAACTATTGCGGCCTTGCGTGATCTAGCCCGAACCTGGCCTTCCCCGCAAATCAAATCGTACAGCTTTGCTTTCTTTAGCAAGCCCTATCGTCGATTGCAATCTTAGAAAATATACAATCTCAGATTGCATTTCCAGGCCAACGGCATATCTTTTTCGTCAATGCGTCAACGAACACCGAGGCCTCCTCCCTTTCGCGGCGCGGCCCGGCTGCTTGTGTTTGCCAAGGTGCGGTATCGTAGCTGACGGCAGGGAAAATTCGCCGGAACGCGGAAGGGAACATTGTGGGGAAATCTACTGCTAAGGTTTCAGCCATGTCCGCAACACTTCGGGCTCGCAGGCTTGCCGTCAACCGGTGCATGCCTTCGGTCGCGTCCGCCGGTTAGAAAACCTCGTCAAAACAACAAAGCCCCAGCATTGAAGCCGGGGCCCTTGCAGGGAGTTCGCTGGTTCAGGCCGCGCGCAGATTTCCTGCGGAAGACTTTCCGGTTCTCTTATCGGCAACGACTTCGAAGGTAATTTTCTGGCCTTCGTGTAGATTGCGCAATCCTGATTGTTCCACGGCGCTGATATGCACAAACACATCCTTGCCGCCATCATCCGGCTGGATGAAGCCATAGCCTTTGTCCGGATTAAACCACTTTACTGTTCCCGTCGTCATATGGGCGTTCCTTAGAGTCGTAGAAATATGAGGCACCCGTCGATATGGGC
>CAYWHF010000035.1:5545-11243 GCA_964457695.1 uncultured Methylocapsa sp. | reverse complement strand
TGTAACCGAGAGCAGCCAATTTACCCAAAACACGAAGTGGACTTTGTTGCGAAATAATTTGGTGCAATCGGCAAGGCGGCTCTGAATCGCGTCCGACTCAGGTAACACTGAGGACCTGCCCTTAGTCCACATCCTCGACCGCTGATTGCGCGCCGCCGGAAAGTTTTTGCGCGAGCGCCGCTTCCATAAAATTGTCGAGCTCGCCGTCCAAAACCTCGCTTGGCGTGCCCGACGTCGTGCCGGTACGCAGATCCTTTACGAGCTGATAGGGCTGCAGCACATAGGACCTTATCTGGTGACCCCAGCCGATATCGGTCTTGCCCGCTTCGACCGCGTCGGCTGCGGCTTCCCGCTTCTCCATTTCCTGCTCATAAAGCCGCGCGCGCAGCATGTTCCAGGCGGTGGCGCGATTCTTGTGCTGCGAGCGCTCGCTCTGGCAGGCAACGACGATGCCCGTCGGGATATGGGTGATGCGCACGGCCGAATCCGTCTTGTTCACATGCTGGCCGCCGGCGCCGGACGAACGATAGGATTCGCTGGGGCAATCGCCTTCATTGACGTCGATCGCGATTCGATCGTCGACCACCGGATAGACCCAAACCGACGCAAAGCTCGTATGACGCCTTGCATTCGCATCGAAGGGCGAGATACGCACCAAGCGGTGGACACCGGATTCGGTCTTGGCCCATCCGAAGGCGTTGTGGCCTTTCACAATCATGGTCGCCGATTTGAGGCCTGCTTCGTCGCCGGGCGTTTCCTCGATGATCTCGACCTTATATTTGTGCCGTTCGGCCCAGCGCGCATACATGCGAAAGAGCATGCGCGCCCAGTCGCAGCTCTCCGTGCCGCCCGCGCCGGCGTGCACTTCTATATAGGCGTCGTTGGCGTCGGCCTCGCCCGAAAAAAGCGCCTCGAACTGCAGACGCGCGGCTTCAAGCTGCAAGGCTTTTAGCAGGACAAGCCCTTCCGCCTCGGACGCCTCGTCTTGCTCCGCCTCGCCTAGTTCAACGAGTGTGGCCGCATCCGAAAGCTCGCCCTCGAAACGTTTTAGGGAACCGAGCTTTTCCTCAAGCGCCGTGCGCTCGCGCATGATTTTTTGCGCGGCAGCTGTGTCGTTCCAAAGATTGGGATCTTCAGCCTTTAAGTTGAGCTCGGCCAGGCGGCGGGTCGCGGCATCGACGTCAAAGATGCCTCCTCAGCAATCCCAGCGATTGCTCGATTGCTTGGACAAGCGCTTCGGCTTCGGCCCGCATGGGTGCTCACTCGGGAACAAGGTATCGAAATACTTCGCTAGTTCCTGTAAACAAATGAGAGCGTGCACGCAAGCATGCAGTGCCTTTGCCGCCGCCGTGCGAAAACCGGCGGCTCCTGCCTCTGTGGAACGAGAATTTACCCGGCTCCCTCTGACAATGCGATGACAAACGTTCTTTTGCTTGGTTCCGGCGGGCGCGAACACGCTCTTGCAATCGCACTTGCCAAGAGCCCTTTGCTTAAAACCCTTTTCGTGGCGCCGGGCAATCCTGGCATGGCGGAGATTGCGTGCACAGCTGCCCTCGATACGTCCAATCATTCTACTGTCGCGGAATTTTGCAAGGCAAACCATGTCGATCTTGTCGTTGTTGGCCCGGAGGCGCCGCTTGTTGCGGGCATCGCCGGCGATCTCGAGGCGCAGGGGATTTTGGTCTTCGGCCCCAGTAAGGCCGCCGCGCGCCTCGAAGGCTCCAAGGCTTTTGCCAAAGAATTTTGCCGCCGCCATGGCATACCTTCTGCCGCCTATGCCTGCTTTGAGAGCGCCGCGCCCGCAAAGGCCTATGTGCGGAAGAAAGGTGCGCCAATTGTCGTCAAGGCCGATGGGCTGGCGGCCGGCAAGGGCGTGATAATAGCGGCGAGCACCAGCGAGGCAGAGTCAGCAATCAACAAGATGTTTGCGGGCCAATTTGGAAAAGCCGGGCAAACAATTGTCATCGAGGAATTTTTGCAAGGCGAGGAAGTCTCCTTCTTCGCACTTTGCGATGGAGCGCGCGCGCTCGAATTTGCATCCGCCCAAGACCATAAGCGCGCGGGGGAAGGGGAGTGCGGCCCCAATACCGGGGGCATGGGCGCCTATTCACCAGCGCTTATCATGACCGCGCCGTTGCGCGAACGCGTCATGCAAGAAATGATTGCCCCCACGCTTAAGGGGATGGCGGCGACAGGGGCGCCGTTTAAGGGGGTGCTCTTTGCCGGTTTGATGATTACGCAAGACGGGCCAAAGCTCGTCGAATTCAATGTGCGTTTCGGCGATCCCGAAACGCAAGCCATTTTGCCGCGCCTCGACGACGATTTGCTTCCCCTGCTTCTTGCCTGCGCTAACGGCGAGCTGCCTGCGCGCGATATAAAATTTTCGAAACGCACCGCCCTCACCGTCGTGCTCGCGGCAAAAGGCTATCCCGGCGCGCCCTTGAAGGGCACCGAAATTTTGGGCGTCGAAATTGCCGCCGCAATGCCCTTTGTTTCGCTCACCCACGCTGGGACAAAAAGGGAGGGCGAGAAACTTATCGCGGATGGCGGGCGGGTCCTCAATGTCACCGGGCTTGGCGCGGATGTTGCCGAGGCGCGGGCACACGCCTATGCGGCCGCCGATAAAATCAAATGGCCGGGCGGCTTCTACCGCCGGGACATCGGCTGGCGGGCACTCCGACGCGGTTGAAGCCCTCCAATCAATTTTTCTGGCCCGACGCATGGCATTCGCAATTAAATGTGCTAGCATGGCAAATTCGATGACGTTTCTCATTTTTGAGGCTGGCTATGCGCAAACTGGCCCTGCTTTTCGTCCTATTTGCTTTTTTTCTGCTGATGGGCCAGGCGCGAGCGGGCCAAACTTTTGTAAGTAGCGATCTAGAAAGCGACGCGGTCCGGCTCGAGCAGAATATCGGCGCGGACCTGGGTTCGCCTGTCGCGCGCCCGCTCCCCCAATTGCGCGAGGATGCCAAGCAAGCGTTTGCACGCAATGATTCGAAGGGTGCCCTCAATGCGCTCGCCGCCATCCTCGCGTCCGATCCAAAAGATGCCGGTGCGTGGCTTTCCTATTCCCGCGCGGCTATTGCCGCGAGCGAGGCGGCCGGCTATCCCTATGACAAAAGGGCTCAGTATCAACAAAATGCAACAACGGCGGCTTATCTTGGCTACAAAAAGGCAAGCGCCAAGGCGGAGAAAGCCGTGGCGCTCGCCTGGCTTGGCGAAGTCTATGTCCGGCGAGGAATGTGGCGCCCCGCGCTCGATGCCTATCGCGCGAGCCTCGATTTCGCAGATGCCGCCGAGGTGCGCAACGTCTATGAGGATCTGCGCGAAAAACATGGTTTTCGCATCCTCGATTATAAGGTCGACAACGAGCAGGCTTCGCCTCGAGTCTGCTTCCAATTTTCCGAGCCGCTTGCTCATGCAACCGGTGACTATACGCCCTTTTTGACCGCATCGGGCTTTGCGAACGCAGCAATTTCGCTCGAGGAGAAACAGCTCTGCGTCGAGGGCCTAAAACACGGCGAACATTATAAAATCGTCCTGCGCGAGGGTTTTCCGTCCGCCACGGGCGAGACACTACGCAAACCTGCAGACTATGAAATCTATGTCCGCGACCGCGCGCCCTTGGTGCGGTTCACCGGCAAAAATTATGTGCTCCCACGCATCGGTCAGGAAGGCATCCCCGTCGTCTCCGTCAACACCAAGAAAATCGCAGTAACAATTGCCCGGATTGGCGACCGCAATCTTCTCCCCACAGTGCGCTCCGGGGATTTTTTGGGTCAGCTCTCCACGTATAGAATGCGGGAACATATCGACACCGATGCAAAAAAAATCTGGTCAGGAACGCTCGACACGGCGCTGCAACTTAATGCCGAGGTGACGACCGCTTTTCCGGTCATGGAGGCGGTGGGAAAGCTCGATCCCGGCCTCTATGTCATGACCGCAAAACCCGGCGCCGCCGATTCCGTTGCCGGGGAAGAAGACGAAAGCGGCGAGACGGTCGCGACGCAATGGTTTATCGTCTCGGACCTCGGCCTCACAGCCTTTAGCGGCAAGGACGGAATTCATGTGCTCGTGCACTCGCTTGCGAGCGCCTTGCCGGCTTCCGGCATCGAGGTGCGTTTGGTCGCGCGCGACAATGAGGTTCTTAGCTCAAAACGCACGGACGAAGCAGGCCATATTCAATTCGATCCGGGTTTTTCGCGCGGGACAGGAGGGGCGGCTCCGGGCCTTGTTGTCGCCGAGGACGGCAAGGGCGATTACGGTTTTCTCGATCTAGGCACTTCCGCCTTCGACCTGTCCGATCGCGGCGTAAAAGGCCGCGCCGCGCCTGCCGCGCTCGACGCCTTTGTCAACGCCGAACGCGGCGTCTACCGGTCGGGCGAAACGGTTTTTTTGACCGCGCTGTTACGCGACGCGGCGGGCGCGGGCGTGCCTTCCGTACCGCTCACCCTCGTCATCAAACGTCCCGACGGGGTCGAATATCAGAGGGTTGAAACTCCAGACGAAGGCGATGGCGGAAGAAGTTACGCGCTGCCGCTTCTTTCTGGGAGCGCGCCAGGGACGTGGCGCGTCGAAGCTTTCGCCGATCCGAAAGCCGCCGTCATTGGCCATACGACTTTTCTCGTCGAGGACTATGTTCCAGAGCGTCTCGATTTCACCCTGACCCCTTCGGCCGCAACGTTGCACAGCGGCGGGGAAGCAGAGATTTCGGCTCAGGCCCGCTATCTTTATGGTGCGCCCGGAGCAGGTCTTGAAATTACCGGCGAGGTCGAAGTTAGCGCGGCAGCCGAATCGCCATTGCCCGCGCTCAAAGGCTATGTGGCTGGCCTTCAGGACGAAAATTTCGACAAGACCAGCACGGAAATCGAGGAAGCGGCGGTAACCGATGCGGCCGGCGAGGCCAAGCTGCACGTGCCTATAGCGGAAGTCAGCGCGCCTCGCCCGCTTGCGGCAAAGATCATCTTGCGTGTCGGCGAGTCTGGCGGGCGGGCCGTCGAGCGCTCGCTGACGCTGCCGATCTTGCCAAAGACCGGCCTTATCGGCGTCAAGCAGAATTTTGTGACTCTTAGCGAAGGTGCGGCTGCGAGTTTCGATGTTATCGCCGTTGGCGCGGATGGCGCCCGTGCCTCTCGCAAGGGCGTTTCCTGGGCGCTTTATGAAATCAGCAATGATTACCAATGGTACCGCTCCGATGGCCGCTGGAATTTCGAGCAGGTCAAATCGTCAAAGCGCGTCGCCGAAGGCAAGATCGATCTTGAGCCCAAGGTGCCAGCGAAAATTTCGGCCATTGTCGGGCTTGGCAGGTACCGGCTCGATGTGACGGGCGGAAAGGAAGGCGATCTTCCGACCAGCCTCACGTTCGAGAGCGGGTGGTCGAGCGAAGCGGGCGCGCCAACGCCTGATTTGCTCGACGTGACCCTCGATAAAGCGAATTACAAGCCGGGCGAAGTGATGCGGTTGCGGATCGGGTCGCGTTTTGCGGGCTCCGCGACCATTGCCATCGTCAGCGAGCGCCTGGCCTATTTAACGACGCTCGAACTGAAGGAAGGCGGCGCGGTCAAGACAATACCGGTCTCAGGAGATTGGGGGGCTGGCGCCTATGCGCTGGTGCTTGCCCCTCGCCCGCTCGACAAATCGGCGGTTCGCGTACCCGGCGCGCGCCTCGGGCTTGCCCTGCTTGCCCTTCTCGGCGACA
>CAYWHF010000035.1:0-5535 GCA_964457695.1 uncultured Methylocapsa sp. | reverse complement strand
CGCATGCCGGGCCGGGCGATCGGGCTTGCCTGGTTTGCCATCGATGCCGATGCGCATACGCTTGACGTCAGGCTGGCTGCGCCCGCCAAGGCCCGGCCGCGCGGCGTACTGACAATTCCCCTCGAGATCAAGGGTCTTGGTGCGGGGGAAGAAGCGCGGGTGACCGTTGCGGCGGTCGACGCGGGCATTCTCAATCTTACCCATTACGAGGCGCCCGATCCGCGCGCCTATTTCTTTGGCCAGCGCCAGCTCAGTGCGGAAATCCGCGACCTCTATGGGCAGCTGATCGACGGTATGCAGGGAACGCGCGGCGCGATACGCTCGGGCGGCGACGCTTCCCCGGAGCCCGGCGGCGAGCGGCCAAACCAGGAGCCACTCGCGCGCTTTTCGGGAATCGTCAAGACCGGCCCCGATGGAAAGGCGCGGATCGATTTCGACCTGCCCGCTTTCAATGGCACTCTGCGTGTCATGGCCATTGCCTGGACGAAGACGAAAGCCGGCAGCGCAAGTGCGGATGTGATCGTCCGCGACCCTGTCGTCGTTCAAGCAACGGCGCCGCGTTTTCTCTCACTTGGCGACAATTCACAAATTACTATGCAAATCGACAATGTCGAGGGCAAGCCCGGAGACTATGCGCTTGACGTTGACCTTGCTGGCCCCCTCTCGGCTAACAGCAACGTTCTTCACCGCAAATTCAGGCTCGACGCAGGCGCCCGCAAGGCGCTCGCGATTCCAGTGACGGCTCGTGACGTCGGCCGCGCCGGGTTCAACCTAAAACTCACCGGCCCGGGGATTTCCGCGCCGCAAACGCTAGCGCTCGATGTATCGCCTGGAACCTCAAATCTTTATCGCCGCTCGGTCCGCACGCTTGCGCCAGGCGAGAGCCTTACGCTTTCAAACGACATTTTTGCCGATTTCGTGCCCGGCACCGGCGCCGTGTCGGTTGCCGTTTCTTCGCTTGCGGGAATAGATGTACCGGCTCTTCTTCAGGCGCTCGACCGCTATCCCTATGGCTGCTCGGAACAAACGGTTAGCCGCGCCCTGCCGCTCCTCTATGTCAATAAGCTTGCGAAGGGCGAGGCGCTTGGCATTGACCCCGACGTCAATGAGCGTATTCGCGGCGCGATCGCGCGCGTACTGACGCGCCAGGATTCGAGCGGCGCCTTCGGGCTCTGGTCGGCGGGAGGTGCCGGGGACATGTGGCTTCATGCCTTTGTGACGGATTTTCTGACCCGCGCGCGGGAAAACGGGTTTGACGTGCCGCAGAAAAAACTCGACGCGGCACTGGAGCGGCTGCGCAATCTCGTTGCCAATTCCGGCGAGATTGGCGCCGGCCAGGGCGCGCCCGTCGCCTATGCCGCTTATGTCCTTGCCCGCAACGGCCGCCAGGTGATTGGCGATCTTCGCTATCTTGCCGATGCCAAAATCGATTCATTCGAAACGCCGCTTGCCCGCGCGCAGCTTGCCGCGGCGCTTGCCATGCTTGGCGACCGCCCGCGTGCGGAAACCACATTCGCCAAGGCTGCGGAAAAGCTCGGCACGCTCGGCGATTCCCTTTACGCGAGCGCAGATTATGGCTCGCGCTTGCGCGATGGCGCGGGCCTTCTTGCGCTCGGCGTGGAAACGAAAATGCCCGCCGCCGAAATTCTGTTGGTCTCGAAGACCGTCGAAGATGCGCGGGCCAGGACGGGGGAAACCAGCACGCAGGAAAACGCCTTTATGATTCTCGCAGCCGAGGCGATGGCCGACAAGTCTCAGACGATTGCTTTGTTGGTTGACGGCGTGCCGCAGCGAGGCGCCTTTTTCAAGAGCTGGAATGCCGCCGCGCTGAGCAAAGGCGTGACGATCGCCAATCGCGGGGACGCGCCAATCGGCGTGGTTGTGACCACGTCCGGCAATCCGCTGATGCCGGAACCCGCAGCCGAGCGGGGCTACCGTATTGAGCGCGCCTATTATACGCTCGAAGGTAAACCCCTTGCGCCCGAGGCGATCAAACAAAACGGACGATTCGTTGTCGCTTTAAACATAACCGAAAATGAGGCGGCCTTCGCCCAGCTGCTTTTGGTCGACCGTCTGCCCGCCGGGCTTGAGATCGACAATCCGGACCTTTTTGAGGGCGGCTCGACGGAGGCCTTGGCCTTTCTCAAGAAAACTGTGGAGCCGGTGCACACCGAATATCGCGACGACCGTTTTGTTGCGGCCTTCACGCGCGACGGGCACGACAAGGCCAATTTTTCGGTGGCCTATATTGTCCGCGCGGTGACGCCCGGACATTATGTGAGCCCGCCGGCAACGATCGAGGACATGTATCGGCCTGATCGCTTCGGCCGCACTTCCTATGGCGCAATCGATGTTGCCGCGCCCAAATGATTTGAGTTCGTGTGAAACGCTACTGTCTGATTTCGGGTATTTTGCTTTCATCTTTGGCTGCTTGCCTCGCCGCAGCCCTTGTACTTCTTTCGCTATCAGGTCCGGTCGATCTCGCAGCGGCGGCCCAAGGATCCCACACCGTTGTTGATCGCAACGGCGTCTTGTTGCGCGCTTTCACCATGCCCGATGGCCGCTGGCGGCTTCCGGTAAAGGAAAGCGACGTCGATCCGCGCTTCCTCGCCATGCTGATTGCCTATGAAGACCAGCGCTTTTATCGCCATCATGGGGTTGATTTTCTGAGCCTCGGGCGCGCCGCGCTGCAATGGGCAAGCCACGGCCATATTGTATCGGGCGGTTCGACCCTGACGATGCAGGTCGCTCGGCTCCTAGCGCCGCGCGCGGAAAAATCCGTCGCCGCGAAGCTCGATCAGATCGTGCGCGCGGTAAAAATCGAGCGGCGGACGAGCAAGAGGGGCGTTCTCGATCTATATCTTGCGCTTGCGCCTTACGGTGGGAATATCGAGGGCGTGCGGGCCGCAAGCCTTGCCTATTTTGGCCGCGAGCCAAAAAAACTTTCGATTGCCGAGGCCGCTTTGCTTGTCGCTCTGCCGCAATCGCCGGAAACGCGGCGCCCGGACCGTTTTCCCAATGCGGCGCGGGCCGCCCGCGAGATTGTGCTCGACCGGGTTTTTGCCCGCGGCGTCATCGGTCGAGCGGAACGCGACGCCGCCAAGCGCGAAGCGGTGCCGCGTGAGCGGCGGCCGTTTCCTGTGCTCGCGGCACATGCGAGCGAAGAGGAACTCCGACGCGCGCCAGAACGGCGGCTCCATCGCCTCACGCTCGATGCCAAGCTCCAAGCATCGCTTGAAAGTCTGGCGCAGGAATCGGCGGCTTCGCTCGGACCAAAATTATCTTGCGCGATCTTCGTTGTCGACAATGCGAGCGGGGAGGTCTTGGCGCATGTCGGCTCGGCGGATTATTTTTCACAAGAGCGCGCGGGCTCAATCGACATGACAGGGGCCATCCGGTCGCCGGGATCGGCGCTCAAACCTTTTATTTATGCATTCGCGTTCGATGCCGGCATTGCCCATCCCGAAACCCTGCTCGACGACAGGCCGCGGCATTATGGCAGCTATGCGCCGGAAAATTTCGACCTTTCGTTCCAGGGAATGGTGACGGCGCGGCATGCGCTGCAAATGTCCCTAAATGTGCCAGCGGTCGCTCTCCTTGACGAGGTTGGTCCGGCGCAGTTCGTCGCGCATCTGCGCAATGCCGGAGCAAAACTCATCTTGCCGGACGACTCGGCTCCGGGGCTTGCCGCGGGCCTCGGCGGCCTTGGCATTACGCTTCGTGATCTCGCGGCGCTTTATGCGGGTCTTGCGCGGGGCGGCGATGTCCCCGCTTTGGTTGAAACGGCGCAGGATACAGCTGAAGCGAACGCGGTAAGACGCCGGATCGCGGGTCCCGTCGCAAGCTTTTATGTCACCGATATTTTGCGCGGCGCGCCGCCGCCGCAGAACGCGCCATTCGGGCGCATCGCATATAAGACGGGCACGTCTTACGGCTATCGCGACGCCTTTGCGATTGGCTTCGACAAGGCGCATACGATTGCCGTGTGGCTGGGGCGCCCGGACAATGCTTCCGTTCCCGGTCTTATCGGGCGGCAGGCCGCGGCCCCGGTCCTGTTCGATGCTTTCGCAAGGCTCGGGCGTTCCCAAGAATTTGCGCCACCGCCCAAAGGCGTGATTGTCAGCCACACCGCTTCGCTTCCACCGCCATTGCGGCATTTGCGCAAGGACGCGCCCAAAACTCTTGCCGCGGCCGTCACGGCGCAATTGCGGATTGCCTTTCCGCCCGAAGGTGCCGAAGTCGATCTTGGGCTGACAAAATCCGCTGCCAATAGTTCGTCTTCCGACGCGCGCTTGGCCTTGAAGGCCGAGGGCGGGGTCTTGCCCTTGCGCTGGATAGTCAATGGCGTGCCGCTTGGCGAATTAGATATGCGCAGGCAAGCAGCCTGGGCTCCCGATGGCGCGGGCTTTGTGCGTGTGTCGGTCATGGATGCGGCAGGCGCAACCGACAGCGTGCTGGTGCGGCTTCAATAGAACGGCAAATTTCGCGATCGAGCCGTTGCCATTGCCCGCATAAAGAGCGATCACTGCAACGGCTTGAGCTCGTGCAACATCGTTGGAAGCAGCTCGGCAACAGTCGGGTGGATGTGCATCGCTTTTTGCATGACAGTGTATGGCGCCTTGGCATACATCAGATCGAGAATGGTGTGGATCACCTCGTCGCCGCCGACGCCCAGGAGCGACGCTCCGAGAACGAGCTTCGTTTCTTCATCAACGAGGATTTTCATAAAGCCCTGTGTCTCGCCTTTTTCAAAAGCGCGGCCGACCCGCTCCATCGGCATGGTTGCAATAAGCGCGGGCCGCCCTGAGGCGCGAACTTCGGTTTCCGTCATTCCTACCCTTCCCAATGGTGGATCAATATAGAGATTGTAGGCGGTTATGCGGTCCCTAACACGGCGCTGCTCATTGCCGAGCAAATTCGCCGCAACAATCTCGAAATCGTTGTAGGATGTATGGGTGAAGGCGCCGCGGCCGTTGCAATCCCCGAGAGCCCAAATACCGGGCACTTTGGTTTGAAGGAAATCGTCGACCTCGATATAACCTTTTGCATTAACGGAAATGCCCGCCTTGTCGAGGGCGAGACCGTCCGTATTCGGCCGCCTGCCCACCGCAAGCAGTAAGTGCGAGCCGGCGATCGTGTCCGGTCCCTCAGAGCAATCAAGCCGTACCGAAATTTCTTCCCCGTTTTTCGCCACCGAGAGGCATTCGGCGCCAGTACGCACGCCGATCTCTTCGCGCTTCAAAATGGCTGCTACCGCTTCCGAAACGTCTTCGTCTTCGCGCGCGATTAACCGGGAAGCCAGTTCGATTACCGTCACTTCGCTTCCGAAGCGCCGGTAGATTTGCGCAAACTCCAAGCCGACATAGCTGCCCCCGATGATGACGAGATGGCGAGGAAGAAAATCGATGTCGAGCATGGAACTGTTGGTCAGGTAATGGACGTGGTCGAGCCCCGCTATTTTTGGCACAAGCGCCCGGCCACCGACATTGATGAATATTTTGTCGGCGCTTAATAGCTTGTCCCCGACCGCCACCT
>CAYWHF010000034.1:0-11400 GCA_964457695.1 uncultured Methylocapsa sp. | reverse complement strand
CACGCTTTACCGGCGGGCCTGCGCCGTTCACTGGCTCGTTTTGACAATGATGGCGCTCGCTATCTCACGAGCGTGAGCAGCCGGTCGAGGTCGATGTGCTTTTCGAGATGCAAGGCAATGGCGTCGAGCGCTGTGTCGACTGCGTCTTCATAGGACACGCCAGACCCCTTGCCGCCGAGGCGCGAGAGGAGGGCGCCGCGCTGCGCGGCGGAACCGAAAAGCCCGTGCACATAGCAGCCGCTCACCCGCCCGTCTGCCGACACCGCGCCATCGCTGCGGCCATCTGAAAAACGCAGCAGAGGCCGCGTGCAATCCGGCCCGAAAGTCCGGCCAATATGCATTTCGTAGCCGTGGAACGCGGCACCGCCGCGCGCGCCCGCGCCTTGCACGGGCAAAAGCAATTTGTCGCCTTCAAGTTGCGTTTCGACGTCGAGCAGGCCGAGCCCCCGCGCCTCGCCGGGAGCGCCGTCGGCGCCTAAAGGATCCCGAATGATTTTGCCGAGCATCTGGTATCCGCCGCAAAGGCCAAACACATGGTCGCCGCGGCGCACATGAGAGAAGAGGTCGATGTCCCAGCCCTCCCGCCGGAAGGCCGCAAGACCGGCAATTGTCGTCTTCGATCCGGGGAGGATGACGAGCGACGCCTCGGTAGGCAGAGTCTCGCCGCTCCCGACCATGACGAGGCGGACCTCCGGCTCCAAGTAAAGGGGATCGAGGTCGTCGAAATTGCTGATGCCGGGCAGGACCGGAACGGCAACCGTGATTGGCCCTTCGCCTCGCGGGCGCGAAGACAAAAGCCCGAGCGAATCTTCCTCGGGCAGACGCGCGGCTTCGGCGCAATAGGGAATGAGGCCGAAGGAACTCCAGCCCGTCACTTCTTCGATAATGCGAATTCCGCCCGCAAAAAGGCTTGGATCGCCGCGAAATTTGTTGACGACAAAACCTGCTATCATGCGCGCATCGGCTGGATCGAGCACAGCTTTTGTGCCAACGATTTGGGCGATCACTCCGCCGCGGTCGATGTCGCCGGCCAAAATCACAGGAACATCGGCGGCGCGCGCGAAGCCCATATTGGCGATGTCGTTCTTGCGCAGATTGATTTCGGTGGCGCTGCCCGCGCCTTCGACAATCACGAGGCTGCAATCCGCACAAAGCCGTTCGAAACTTTCGAGCACTTCGGGCAGAAGTTTCCGTTTCAGCTCCTGGTATTCTCGGGCGCGGGCCGTGCCGCGCACCTTTCCCCGGACGACAATTTGGGCGCCATCATCGCCTTGTGGCTTTAGAAGCACAGGGTTCATATCGACGCTTGGCGCCACGGCGCAGGCGCGCGCCTGGGTCGCCTGAGCGCGGCCGATCTCGCCGCCATCGATCGTCACGGCGGCATTGTTCGACATGTTTTGCGGCTTAAACGGGCGAACCTCGAGACCGCGATTGCGAAAGGCTCTGCAAAGTCCGGCGACAATGAGCGATTTGCCGGCGCCCGAGCCCGTGCCTTGCACCATAAGACTCTTCGCCCGGCGCGCGGTCCTCAGAACTCGATCCCCTCTTGCGCCTTAACGCCCGCGGCAAAATGATGTTTTACGAGACTCATCTCGGTCACGAGGTCGGCTGCCTCGAGCATTTCGGGACAGGCATTGCGCCCCGTGACAACGATATGGAGGTCCGGTCTACGTGCGCGCAGAGCAGCGACAACGCCAGCCAATGGAAGGTAGTCATAGCGTAAGGCGATATTCAGCTCGTCCAGCACCAGCAGTTTCACTTTCGGATCTGCCATAAGCTCCTGCGCTTTGGCCCATGCCGCTGCTGCCGCGGCCACATCGCGCGCGCGATCTTGGGTTTCCCAGGTAAACCCCTCGCCCATGGTATGCCATGAGAGAAGTTCGGCGTAGCGGGCAAGCGCCTTGCGCTCGCCGGTGGTCCAGGCGCCCTTGATGAATTGCACGACGCCGCAAGGCCAATCATGGCCGAGAGCGCGCAGCAAAAGCCCAAAAGCCGCCGTGGATTTTCCTTTGCCCTTGCCGGTATGGACGATGAGAAGGCCTTTTTGGGTTATCGTCTTCGAGGCGACCTCGGCGTCCTGCGCGGCTTTGCGCTTTTCCATTTTTTGCTTGTGGCGCAGGGCTTCGGCTTCGGAAGGCTCTCCGATCATGCCTCACCCGCGCCAGCCCGCTCTTGCCCTTTGCCACCAGCCGGAACGTTTAGGACGCTCTGCGGCGGGTTTCGAACCCTCTTCCGGAGTTTCCTCCGTCTGGAGTGGAATATCGGCGCCGGTTGGCATGGGCTCGCGCGCGTCCGGCTGATCGTATTCTGCGGTTTTGGGCAGCGAATGAACTTCGTGATCGGTTGGCGGAGCCTCGCCCCGACCGTGATCTTCGAATTCCTGACCGGTCGACGTTGGGGTGGCAGCCTCGCCGCCGGCCGCGCGGCCTCCGCGCGGCGCGCGGCGCCCTCGCCGCCGCCTTTTGCCTGCCGCCATATTTTCGTCATCAGGGGGATCTCCAGTCGGAACCGGCGCATCAGGCTCGAACGCGAACATGGCCGCTTCGGCAGATGCCGAAGCGTCCTCACCGCTGGGTGCCCGCGAACGCCCGCGGATGGTTGGGCGATCAGTTTCGGTATCCTTGTTGGCGAGGGGGGCCGCCAATTCGCTGGCTGCCAAGGAGACAGACGATTTAACGGGACCCAGTTCCGCAATTTTTGCCATTGCTTCTAAGGCGTCATCGGGCGGCTGCGGCGCATTGGCGGCTATTCCGGAGGCGTCGCGGTCACTGCCTCGGCCGCGTCTGCGCCTGCGTCTGCGCCTTTGCCCGCCAAAGGCCTCATTCTCGCTCTCCCGTAGTTCCTCGCCGTCAGCCTGCGCTTCATCATCGGATGATGCCGCGGCAGCCGGGAGTTCCCCTGGCGTGGACAGAAAATCTTGCGCCGGCGTTTGGCCGAGCACCGCCAGCGGCGCCACCGCCGGGGACTCTTTCGTGCCTGCGGCAGGTTCGCCTCGCTGCAGCGTGTAATAGCTTGCATTGGTCAAGCCGTCATCGGCGGCAATTGTCAGCGAGACACCAAACCGAGACTCCAAATCGCGCAGATGGGAGCGCTTCTGGTTGAGAATATAAAGCGCGACAGGCGTCCGCGTCCTAACAAGGAGATCGTAATCCGAATTCTTGATCAACGAATCTTCGAGTGCCCGCAGAACATGCAAGGCGATCGATGCCGTGGAGCGAACCGTCCCGGCGCCAGCACACTGGGGGCAGGCAATGGTCGAGCCTTCTATGACGCCCGCGCGCATCCGTTGACGCGACATCTCGAGAAGACCAAAATGCGACATCCTGCCGATTTGGATCCGGGCCCTATCATTCTTGAGCGCCTCCTTGAGTCGTCGCTCGACAGTGCGGTTGTTGCGACCCTCCTCCATGTCGATGAAATCGATGACAATAAGACCGGCAAGATCACGCAAGCGCAATTGGCGGCTGATCTCGTCGGCGGCTTCGAGATTGGTCCGCAGTGCGGTGTCCTCAATATTATGTTCGCGCGTGGACCTTCCGGAATTGACGTCGATCGCCACCAAGGCCTCGGTTTGATTGATGACGATATAGCCGCCCGACTTCAAGGTTACCTGATTCGAGAACATGGCGTCGAGCTGCGTCTCCACGCCAAATCGCGCAAACATTGGTGAGCGATCGCGATAGGGCTGGACCATTTTGGCATGGCTGGGCATCAGCAGGCGCATAAACTCCTTGGCCTCGCGATAGCCGTCCTCGCCTGCAACCGAGATCTCGTCGATATCTTTGTTGTAGAGGTCGCGGATCGAGCGCTTGATCAGCGAGCCCTCTTCATAGACTAAAGTAGGTGCGCTTGATCGCAAAGTGGTCTCGCGCACGGTTTCCCACATTCGCAACAGATATTCGAAATCGCGTTTGACTTCGGCCTTGGTGCGCGCAGCGCCCGCAGTGCGGACAATAACGCCCATGCCGTCCGGAACCTCGAGTTCCTGAGCGATGGATTTCAACCTCCTGCGGTCGGCCGGATCGGTAATCTTGCGTGAGATGCCGCCGCCGCGCGCGGTATTCGGCATTAAGACGGAATAGCGGCCAGCCAGGGAAAGATAGGTCGTGAGCGCCGCGCCTTTGTTGCCGCGTTCTTCCTTGGCGACCTGAACAAGCAGAACCTGGCGGCGCTTGATCACCTCTTGGATTTTATACTGCCGCCGGGGACGGAGGGGGCGAACTGGCATCTCCTCCATCGCATCGCCGCCGCCAAGCTGTTCGATTTCTGCACCTTCTGCATCGCCCTCGCCGCCATTTTCGCTGGCGGCGCTATCGCGCCCGGTCTCAGCCCAATCCGATTTCAATAGTTGAGGGTTCTCGCCGGCGCCGGTTGGGAACGCATACTCCGGCTCCAAAGCCAGGGGGTTGTCCATTGCAAGGTCAATTGCCGGTTCAACAACCACACCGGCAAGGGTGGTTTCGGCGGCGGGATCCGATGACTCCGATTCCCCGCCGGAGCTTGCGTGCTCGTCCTCGAGCGTCTCAAGTCCCGAACCTTCGGTTTCGGCCTCCGGCTCGATGCGGCCGTCCGTCTCGAAATGGTTTTCTTTCATAGCGGGCTCGGACAGGGCAGGGCCGGCGTCACGCCGTTTCTCAGCAAAATGTCCGTTGCGCTCGTCGCGCCGGTGGCGGCGGCTGCGGCGAGAAGGGCGGGCAACATCTTCCTCCTCTTCGCGCCCGGCTCTCGCCTCCTCCTCGATCAGCGCCTGGCGGTCGGCAATTGGGATTTGATAATAATCGGGATGAATTTCGGAGAAGGCCAGAAAACCGTGGCGGTTTCCGCCATAGTCGACAAAGGCGGCCTGGAGCGAAGGTTCGACCCGCATCACCTTGGCGAGATAGATATTGCCGCGAAGCTGTCTTTTACTGGCTGATTCGAAATCGAATTCGTCGACTCGGTTGCCGCGAACGACGACCACCCGGGTTTCTTCGGGATGCGACGCGTCGATGAGCATTTTGCTGGACATTTGAAACTCGTTCAGGCGTAAGGGTCAGCGGGCCAGGGCCGCCATGCAATGTCCGGAGTGCGGACGCTGTGGCGCGGCTTGACCGGCGCAAGGCCGATACACGCAGCAGTTGGGAGGAGAAGGAAGGCGCCGCAATCCCGCGGAGGGTGGGTGGTTTGCCACGGATCAAGCTGCGGCAAACGGCACGGCCGGTAATTCGACGACGGCGACGCGGGGCCGTTTGGCGCCCTAATCGCATAAGCTTGGGGGGAACTCTGCTTCCATAGACTCGGCAAGCGACCGGCGGCCGAACTGGGGCAAAGCCTTCGCTTGTATAATCGGCAGGGGCGTAATGCCTCGTTTCGGGACAACTCATGTCCTCGGTACCCGTTAATTCCGGCAATTCTGGAAAAAAAACTAGCCGATGATTTTCCAGGCAGACGTCACTTTGGTCAAGGCCAAGCTTACACCCGCCAAAGCGAGCTTCGTTCCTGCTTTGGCTCTCGCAAGACAACCGAGCGGTCCAATACGCAAATATTCCAAACTTCATCGCGGCAAATGCGGCGCGGCACGAGAACCAGTCCCCGACGAGCAGGGAAATTCCCAGACCCAAACATACAATCACCACTCATATCGGGATTATTGGCTGTTTGGCAAGTTTCCTTGACAATTTGTCGCTTCGGTTTCGGTTTTTGCTGTGGGTTTCTGCCGCAAAAATCACTCGTTAACGAAGCCTGCTCTAAACACAAAACAACCGGGAGAGGACGAAAATGCCCCTGCCACACATTAAATTCTTCGGTTGATGGGGGGGGGCGCGGCAAAGCCAGGCGGATTGATGGCCAAATGCGCTGACATGAACAAACTTATTGGCGGCTCAGCTGCCCTGGCCTTCGCGGCCAGGATCTTAGCGCTCGTCGTTTCCCTTACACCGCTATCTTTAGCTCTGCAATACTGCAGTTCTCGAGCCAATGCGGCGGCTGTCCAAACGGAACAAGTAAACCGGCCGATCGCGAGCTCAGTCGCACTCGACCAGAGCAATGACCGGGCGACGCTTACATTCGAAGTTTCCGAGCCCCTCGAGGCAACGGCCTTTGTTCTCGCCGATCCCGACCGGGTCATAGTCGATTTGCCGCAAACCAATTTCGCACTGGATCCAGAGATTGGCAAAGCGGCGAATCTTGAGCGGCGAAAGACCAATCTTGTCGCATCCTTCCGGTATGGGCAACTCGAACCGGGAAAGTCGCGCATCGTGATCGATCTTGCGCTGCCCGCCCTGGTGCTGCGGGTAGGCTGCGAGAAAAAGGGACCAGGGAATAAGCAAGCGCAGTTGGTCATTGTGCTCGCCAAGGCTGACAAGGCAAGCTTCAAAAGTGCGGTACAAGCCGCTAGGGCACGATTGGCGGAACTTGCGAAAGCCAAGAAGACCGTTGCTCCGGAGCCGGCTTCGCGATTGCCGGTCATCGTTCTCGATCCGGGGCACGGCGGAATCGATAGAGGCGCCCGGGTTCGAGGTGTCGTCGAAAAAGAAATCGTGTTCGAGTTTGCTAAAGCTCTAGCGGCTAAGCTAGAGTCGACAGGCCAATTCAAAATTGTCTTGACTCGCGAAGAAGACAGTTTCGTATCGTTGCATGAACGCGTTCGAATCGGACGTGACCGCAATGCGGCCCTGTTCATTTCGATTCATGCGGATACCTTGTCCAAGGCGGCCGGTGTATCTGGTGCCACTGTCTACACGCTCTCGGATCGCGCGTCGGATGCGGAAGCAGCCCGCTTGGCCGCAAAAGAAAACCGGTCCGACATCGTGGCAGGCTTAGACCCATCCGGCGACAACGACGAAGTTTCTGGCATCTTGTTCGATTTGACACGGCGCGAGACCCGTGCCTACAGCCACATGTTCGCGCGTACTTTGGTGAATTACTGGCGGGCCGCGGGGCGGCTCAACAAGAATCCGCGGCGTTCGGCCGGCTTCCTCGTTCTGAAAGCCCCGGACGTCCCTTCCGTATTGCTGGAACTCGGCTATCTTTCCAACGGTGCGGAAAGCCACGCGCTGAATTCTCCACAGTGGCGAGATCATGCTTCGGGCCAGGTCGCTGAGGCGATTGAAGCCTTTTTCGCGTCACGGGAGAGAAATGCGCCCATAACTACTGCCGATCCCGATTTGTCGCCCGTCGGAAAAATTCTGCCGTCCGAACGGCATTAGAGTCCGGATTTCGCCAAAGGCTGGGGAGTAAGGCTTCCGCAAGAATTCCGTGCTCGATTCTCGCCGCTCAGTAGTGATTGTAGTCCTCAGCCGAAGCGTCAGCCACCGGGCGCTGATCAGGCCGACAAAATTTCAACACAAAAACGCCCCACGGAGGAGATGACATATCTGTGGGATGGGAAAGGCGGTCAAACTGTAGCGTTTCCGGGATGAATCGAAAACGGCTGATGCGGCTAGCGGAACCTAATAACTGGATAGTCATTTTTTGGCTTGGATTGACGCGCTATTCTGAAAGCAACAGGCTTCGGGCAGGACTTCATTTGATTTCACTCCGGTCAATTCCTTTTTACAGGGCCTGAAAGTATGAGGCTAATTACCCGGTTCCTAGGGTTCATTTTCGCAACAGGCGCGATCCTTTTCGTCGTCGCGGCTTGCGCGGCGGCGCTTTTGGTTTGGGAATTCGGGCGGGACCTGCCGGACTACACGGCGCTCAAGGATTACGAACCGCCCGTCATGACAAGAGTCCATGCGAGTGATGGTTCGCTAATCGCCGAATACGCACGCGAGCGGCGCCTCTATCTGCCGAGCAGCGCCATTCCGCCGCTCGTCAAAAACGCCTTCATTTCGGCCGAGGACAAGAACTTCTATTCCCATGCCGGAATAGACCCGGAAGGCATCGTTCGAGCCCTTTTTGTGTTCATTCAAGGCGATAGGCATATCCAAGGCGCTTCAACCATCACCCAGCAGGTCGCCAAGAATTTTCTCTTGACGAAGGAGCGGTCCTTCACGCGGAAATTCCGTGAGGTGCTGCTCGCGTTGCGTATCGAGGGGGCCTATTCCAAGGATAAGATTCTGGAGCTTTACCTGAACGAAATCTACCTCGGCCTTGGAAACTATGGCGTGGCTGCCTCGGCGCTCAATTATTACGGCAAGTCGGTGCAGGAACTCACGCTTTCGCAGGCCGCTTATCTTGCCGCCCTGCCGAAAGCGCCGAACAATTATCATCCTTTCTTAAAGCGCGAACGGGCGATCGAACGGCGCAATTGGGTCATCGACCGCATGGTGGAAAATGGCGTCGTCTCGCGCGAGGATGGCGAAAAAGCCAAGGCCGAGCCGCTCGGTGTCAATCCCAGGGTGCTTTCGCCCAACGCATTCGCCGCCGGCTATTTTGCGGAAGAAGTCCGGCGTGAGCTCGGCGAGCGTTACGGCGAAAAAAAGCTCTACGAAGGCGGCCTCTCGGTTCGCAGCACGCTCGATCCCAAGATGCAGCTGATGGCGAGGCGCGTTCTGGTCGATGGCCTTGTCCGTTACGACGAATCGCACGGCTTTCGCGGCCCAATGCGCCACATCGATATCAGCCAGGACTGGGGAATCCCGCTTGCCGACGTTCCGGCCTTGGGCGATGTGGCGCCCTGGCGGCTCGCCGTCGTCCTCGATGTGAACGCAACGAGCGCGCAAATCGGCTTGCAGCCGCGGCATGAAAAATCCGGCGAGATCGAACGCGAAAGGATCACCGGCACGCTCGCCGCGACCGGGCTTCGCTGGTCCCGCGGCTCGCGCGCATCGCTTGGACAGGGCGATGTGATCTATGTCGAGCCCTTAGACGGGAAATCCGGTCAGTACCGGCTGCGCCAGATTCCCGAAGTCAGCGGCGCGATCGTCGTGATGGACCCCTATACGGGCCGCGTGTTCGCCATGGTCGGCGGGTTCTCCTTCGATCAGTCCGAGTTCAACCGCGCGAGCCAGGCCATGCGACAGCCGGGCTCATCCTTTAAGCCTTTTGTTTATGCCACCGCGCTCGACAATGGCTATACGCCATCCTCTATCATTCTTGATGCCCCTATCGAAATCGACCAAGGGCCAGGGCTTGGGGTGTGGCGCCCCGAAAATTTCGAGGGCACGTCGAGCGGGCCACACACCTTACGCCATGGCGTCGAGCATTCGATCAACCAGATGACGGTTCGGCTTGCGCGTGACGTCGGCATGCCGCTTATTGCCGAATATGCCAAAAGGTTTCGCATCTATGACGATCTGCCGCCCTATCTCGCAATGTCGCTTGGCTCCGGGGAAACCACCCTGGTGCGCCTGACCACCGCCTATTCGATGCTCGCCAATGGCGGCAAGAGAATTAAAGAGACATTGATCGACCGCATTCAGGACCGGTGGGGTCATACGATCTACCGCCACGACGAGCGCATCTGCGAGGGATGCGATGCGGCGGAATGGAACAACCAAACCGAACCGAGATTGATCGACAACCGCGAGCAGGTTCTCGATCCGTTGACGGCCTATCAAATCACTTCGATTATGGAAGGCGTCATTCAACGCGGAACAGGCCAGGCGATTAGGGAAGTTGGCAAGCACCTCGCGGGCAAGACCGGAACGACCAACGATGCGAAGGATCTTTGGTTTGTTGGCTTCTCGCCCGATCTCGCGGTCGGCGTTTTCATGGGCTATGACCAGCCGCGTTCGCTCGGGGGATCGGCGCAGGCCGCGCATTTTACGGCGCCCATTTTCCGCGACTTCATGAAATTGGCCTTGGCCGGCAAGCCCGACATTCCTTTCCGTGCGCCGCCCGGCATCAAGCTCATCTGGGTCGACATCAAAACGGGAATGAGGACAAGCGCGAGTTCTCCGGGAGCCATTCAGGAGGCGTTCAAGCCCGGTACCGCGCCACCCGATTCCTATGCGATTGGCGATGCGACACCTGGGGCTCTCACGATCAACCACGACGCCGACCGTCTGGTCGGGACCGGAACCGGCGGGCTCTATTAGGGGGCGGCTTTAACGTGGCCGGGCGTTACTGTTATCAATCTTGCTCGCAATTGCGGGCACCAGGTCGCAGCAATTGCCTAACGCCAGCTACTTGTGCGGCTCGCGCAAGCTCAGCATTGTACGAATCTAGCTTCCGGGCTGTTGTCTGTCATGGCAAGGCTGCCGTGCGGCAAAGCGGCCGAGGACCGGAGTGGCGCAAGATGCCTGACGCGCAGACCCACGTTTATGACGACAAATTTTTTGATTATGTCGAAATTGGCAGTCGACGCTCAGCCGAGGTAGTGATCCCGTTCTTGCGCCGCTACTTGCCGGTATCGAGTATGCTCGACGTCGGATGCGGGCGCGGCGTGTGGGTTGAGGAATGGCACCGGTCGGGCGTGGAGGACGCATTCGGGGTAGACGGCGCCTATATCGATCCGGACCGATTGGCAGTTCCAGCAACTCATTTGATCGCCTTGGATTTATCGCTGCCTTTCCGCCTCGAACGTCGCTTCGATCTTGTCCAAAGCTTGGAAGTAGCCGAGCATATCCCCGCATCAAAGGCGGACACCTTCATCGATAATCTCGTCGCACATGGAGATGTCATCATGTTCTCCGCCGCGGTTCCTGGTCAGGGCGGAGAATTTCATGTTAATGAACAGCCGTACGAGTATTGGCGTGACAAATTTGCTTTCCGTGGCTTCGCGCTTTTTGATTTTGTAAGACCTAACATATCGACCATTCGCGAGGTCGAGCCCTGGTATCGCTACAATACTTTCCTTTTCGTGCGCAAGAATGCTCTCGAGCGCATGCCTGACTTGATCCGCAGCCACGAAGTTGCAGAGGGCCGGCGCATACCGAATGTTGCCCCTCTGCATTGGCGGCTTCGCAATTCAGTTCTAAGTCGCCTACCGCAACCGTTGGTTCAGCACATCGCACGATTTAAGCACGCCGCGATTCGCGCGGGCTTTCCCATCCCCAATTGATCACCCGAACAATGTCGCCACTCACGATAATGTCGCTGATCGGCGGCGCGGCTTGCGCCGCTGGCGGTCAATTTCTGCTTGCCGTCGGTGCTCGCGAGCGAACCGAGATCGTCTCTTTTCTCAATCACTGGATAGCGATGGGGCTCGCACTCTACGGGCTCGGCACCATTTTCTGGATCTATAGCTTGTCCAAAGCGGCCCTGGTCCAGGTTTATCCATTCACTGTGCTTACCTATGCTTTAATCTACCTCTGCTCGATCCTGTTCTTAGACGAGCGGCCAACGCTGTCGGGCACTTGCGGCGTAGCTTTAGTGCTCGTTGGCCTGTATCTTCTGACTTTGAAGTAAGCGGCGGCGCGGTCACAATCGGCTGCCTGGTTGCAATTTGATCTTCCAAGTTTTCTTGGAATCAACCTTCCACGCTTAAATCTCCGGTAGAACAGGGATCCGGCATGAGGCTTTGCTATGCCGCAC
>CAYWHF010000033.1:2048-11634 GCA_964457695.1 uncultured Methylocapsa sp. | reverse complement strand
CAAGGCTTCGAAGCATCATCCCGGAATGATCGTCTCAGGTGTTTTTCCGGCGCTCGCCGCCGCGCTGCTTTTCCTGGCTTCCCTTCCGGCGCTTGCGGCAGACAGCGTCGAAGTCAAAACCGGCTTTATTCGCCTGCCGCGCATGCAGGAGACCGTATCTATTCTCGACTCTCCTTCTGCAGACGACGGTATTGCTGGAGCAAAGCTAGCGATCGAAGACAACAACACAACCGGCCGTTTTCTTGGCGAGACTTTTACCATCGAGGACGTGCTTCTCGATCCTGGCGGCGGCCCTGTTGCCGCGCTTGAAGGTCTCGTGAGCCGGGGCGTTTTTCTGCTTGTCGCCGATCTCCCAGCGCCTTTGTTGCTCGCGCTGAGCGACGCGGCAAAAGACAAGGGCGTGCTCATTTTCAACATTGGGGCTCAGGACGATTCGCTTCGGGAAGAAAATTGCCGCGCCAATGTCTTTCATATTGCGCCCACTTATTCCATGCTTGCCGATGGCCTTGCGCAATATCTCGTCTGGAAACAATGGAAACGCTGGCTGTTGATGAAGGGCTCGTATCCGGCGGACGCGCTTTTCGCCGCGGCGCTCGAGCGGTCCGCAAAAAAATTCGGCGCCAAGGTCGTCGAGGAGCGGGTCTATGAGGACACTGGCGGCGGGCGCCGCTCCGACTCAGGAAGCGTCCAGACCCAAAGGCTCATCCCCGTCGCAACCCAAAACGCGCCGGCCTATGACGTCCTTATTGCGGCAGACGAAAGCGAGGTCTTTGCGAATTATCTCCCTTATCGCACATGGGATCCGCGCCCGGTCGCAGGCTCCGCCGGGCTGAAGCCCATGAGCTGGGATGGAAGCCATGAGCAATGGGGCGCGATTCAATTGCAAAACCGCTTCATGAAGCTCGCCTCCCGCCGCATGAACGCGCGCGACAACGATGCCTGGGTGGCCGAGCGCGTGATCGGCGAGGCGGCCTTTCGCACCGGTTCCAACGATCCCAAAATCATTTACAATTATCTCACCGGGCCGGATTTTGCGATCGCCGCCTTCAAGGGCCAAAAGCAGACCTTGCGCCACTGGAACCAGCAATTGCGCCAGCCTATTCTGCTTGGCGACGGCCGGACGATCGTTTCGGTGTCGCCGCAAGAGGGTTTTTTGCATCAGACATCGCAGCTCGATACATTGGGCTTCGACGAACCGGAAACCAAATGCAAGCTGCGGTAAATTTTGAACGCGGTTCAAGCTCCAATGCGCCTGCGCGCCTCTTTGTTCGCTTTGCCTTCATTGCCTTGGTTTGCGCCGCGGCGCTCCCGGCGAAGGCCTATACCGTTTATGTGTCGAACGAAAAAGGCAATACCATTTCCGTTATCGATCCAGAAAAAATGGAAGTGACGGAGACAATTCCGGTTGGTCACCGGCCGCGCGGAATAGCCCTCAGCCAGGATGGCGGCCAACTTTTCATTTGCGCCGGCGACGATGATCTCATTCAGGTTCTCGATACCAAAAAGCGCTCAATCGCCGGCAGTTTGCCGTCAGGGCCCGATCCCGAGCTCCTGATTTTGAGCCCCGACGGCAAACTCCTTTATGTTGCAAATGAGAACGACAATATGGTGACCGCAATCGATGTTGCGACACGCAAGATCCTCACCGAAATCCCAGTCGGCGTCGAACCCGAAGGAATGGAGCTCAGCCCCGATGGCAAAGTGCTTGTCAATACGTCCGAGACGACGAATATGGCGCATTTTATAGATACGCAATCGCGCAAGATTTTTGCCAATGTTCTGGTCGACGCAAGGCCGCGCGCCGCGCAATTTTCGCCGGACGGTTCCGAATTGTGGGTCTCCTCCGAAGTCGGCGGCACGGTCAGCGTGATCGGCACGGCCAACTATAAGGTCAAACAGAAGATTGCATTCGAAGTACCGGGGCTTTCTAAAGAAGCGATCCAGCCCGTAGGCTTACGGTTTACGAAGGATGGCAAGACGGCGTTCGTTGCGCTTGGTCCTGCAAACAGGGTCGCGGCGATTGATACGGCTACAAAAAAAATCAAAAAATATCTTCTTGTCGGTCAGCGCGTGTGGCAAATGGCGTTCACCCCTGACAGCAAATATCTCTATACGACCAACGGTGTATCGAACGATGTTTCGGTCATTGATGTGACAAACCTCAAGGTCCTGAAATCTATCCCGGTCGGCTCCTTTCCATGGGGCGTGGCAATTACCCGCCAATGAGCATTTCGACACCGGAGCGGGAAGCTGCCATCCATCCTGCGAGTCCGCCGCCGGCGCTCGAAATCGCTAGTGTCAGCTTCAGCTACGGCAAACGCAAGGCGTTAGAAAATGTTTCTTTCAGAGTCGCGGCGGGGAGTTTTACGGTCCTTCTCGGGCTCAATGGCGCTGGCAAAAGCACGCTTTATTGTTTGATCACCCGGCTCTACGCGACGCAACATGGCACGATCCGAATATTTGGATTTGAAGTCAGTCGCTCTTCCGGAGAAGCGTTGCGCAGACTCGGCGTCGTGTTTCAGCCGCGCACGCTCGATCTCGACCTCACGGTTATGCAAAATCTTTCCTATCACGCGGCGCTGCATGGGATTTCCGCAAAGGAAGCAAAGCTTCGCGCTCATTTGGTTCTCGAAAAGATCGCGTTAACAGCGCGCAAACACGACAAAGTGCGCAGCCTTTCCGGCGGCCAAAAACGCCGGGTCGAAATCGCCCGCGCGCTTCTCCATCAGCCGCAGCTGTTGCTTCTCGACGAGCCAACCGTAGGTCTCGACATCAAGGCGCGCGCCAGTATTTTGATGCATGTGCGGGACCTTGCCTCGCAGGAGGGCATTGGCGTGCTTTGGGCGACGCATTTGATCGACGAAGTCGAGGCTAGCGATGACATCGTGCTATTGCATCAGGGCAGGGTGGTCGACAAAGGAAAAGCCTCCGACATCGCCAGCCGGGCGGGCGCCGCTGCTATTCGCGCGGCGTTTGAAAAATTGACCGCCGCAATCGTAGATGTGCAGCAATGAGGCTCGGTGCGATGGAACGGCCGGTTCACGCGGGTTACCGGTTTACCAATTATGCGCGCTGCTTTAAGGGGATTGTGTGGCGCGAAGCGCTGCGCCACTGGCACCAGCGCGAGCGATTCATATCGGCCCTGGTGCGTCCGCTCATCTGGCTCTTCATCTTTGCGGCTGGGTTTCGTTCCGTGCTGGGCGTCTCGATCATTCCGCCCTATGAGACTTATGTGCTCTATGAAGTCTACATCGCGCCGGGGCTCATGGCGATGATCGCACTTTTTAGCGGCATGCAATCCTCGCTCTCGATGGTCTACGATCGCGAGATGGGCAATATGCGCGCTCTACTCGTCAGCCCCTTTCCGCGCTGGTTTCTCTTATCCTCCAAGCTTGCCGCCGGGACCGCCGTTTCGGTCGCCCAGGTCTATGCGTTTCTCGCTATCGCTTATTTCTGGGAGATTGAGCCGCCATCGCCTTGGGGTTATCTCGCCGTGCTCCCGGCGCTTATTCTCGCGGGCCTCATGCTCGGGGCGCTCGGCATGCTGTTATCGTCGGTGATCAAGCAATTGGAAAATTTCGCCGGGATCATGAACTTTGTCATTTTCCCGATGTTTTTTGCCTCCTCGGCGCTCTACCCTTTGTGGCGGGTTCAGGAGAGCAGCCCATGGCTCGCCTATGTTTGCGAGCTCAATCCCTTCACCCACGCCGTCGAACTTATCCGCTTCGCTTTTTACGAACGGATGAATTATTTCGCCCTTTTGGTTGTGCTTGGTGCGACAACAGCTTTTTTGAGCCTCGCCATCGTGGCTTATGATCCCTCGCGGGGGATGCTCCCGCGGCGCGAGGGATCATAATTTTGTGCCAGCTATTTCTTCTTACCGTCGGCGCCAAACTGAGCGAGATAGGCAACAAGATTGTCCTGGTCGCTTTCCTTGGGCAGCCCGGCGAAGATCATCTTCGTGCCAGGAATCTTGGATTTCGGATTGGCGAGATACTGTTTGAGCGTTGCCTCGTCCCAGGTGATGCCAGACGATTTGTTGGCATCCGAATAATTATAGTCCGGCACGGATCCCGTCTTGCGTCCAATAAGGCCATTCAACTCCGGTCCGACGAAATTCTTGGCACCTTCGCCGATCTGATGGCAGACTTTGCACTTTTGGTTGTAGACCTTCTCGCCTTCGGCGGCATCCCCACCTGCCAGCGCTCCCGCGGCCGAACTGGCCCAAGCAGCCATGGCTACGAGACATAAATAGTGACGCTTCATTTCCGGTTTCCTTCCCTATCAGAGTAAGGGCGCTTCAATGCTGCCTCGCCCATCGATTCCAACCATAGCCAAAGAACGACCCTCGTGAGACAGACGCAAAATATGTATCCTGAGACAATGGCAATTGACAACCCAGACTAAGCAGGAAGCCTCATGCCGGGCACTTATTTACAGTACGCGAGCGGCGGTGGAGACCGCCGCTCTTTACTTCGCGCCTTGTTCTGTCTCGTAGCCGCAGCCTTGCTCAATAGCGAAGCCAACGCTGCTGACAGGCTCCGTATCGCAGCGCAAAAAACCGGAACTTTCGCCTGGGAGCTGGCGATCGCCGCTGAGCGCGGGTTAGACACGGAGGCCGGTCTCGACATAGCGGTCAGCGAGGTAGCGTCGCCCGAGGCTGCAAAAATCGCTCTGATGGGCGGATCGGCCGACATTATCCTCAGCGATTGGCTATGGGTCGCAAGGCAAAGGAATTTGGGCGGCAAGCTGGTATTTTTCCCCTATTCGACCGCGCTTGGCGCGCTGATGGTCCGGGCGGACTCGCCAATCCGGAATTTGGCCGACTTGAAAGGTAAAAAGCTCGCCGTTGCGGGCGGTCCCCTCGACAAGAGTTGGCTGCTGCTCCAGGCGTTTGCCAAATTCTCCGGTCTTGATCTTGTGAGGGAGGTAAGCGCTGTCTATGGCGCTCCTTCCCTTCTCTATCAAAAAACTTTGAGCGGCGAGATCGATGCAACCTTAACCTATTGGAATTTTTGCGTTGCACTAGAGGCGCGTGGCTACCGGCGGCTCCTTGCCATGGACGAGGCCGAACGGCGCCTAGGTGCGAAGGCGCCGGTGGCGATGGTGGGCTATGTTTTTAGCGAAGAATTTGCAAAGAACCATGCGCCCGCGCTCACGCGCTTCCTTGCCGCGGCGGCAAGGGCCAAAGAAATTCTGGTCGATTCCAAAACGGATTGGGACAAAATCGGGCAACGGATAGGGGTTGCGGAAAAGGCGGAACTCGCGCTGTACCGGCAAACCTATATAGATGGTATCCCGCGCCGCCCCGTTGCAGAGGAAGCCGCTGACGCCCGGGAGCTTTACCGCATCCTTGCCAAAACCGGAGGTCCGGACCTTGTCGGCAACGCAACCGAACTCGACGAGGGAACATTCTACCAACCGGCGGAAGCGGCGCCCGACGGGCCTTAAGCCCCTCGTCTTGCGATTGGCGCCACTTGTTTTGCTGATTCTTGCCTGGCAATTAGGCTCAAGCATCACGGCCAATAGTTTGCTGCCCGCGCCGCTTTCCGTTCTTTCGGCAATTGGCGCGGAGGCGCGGTCGGGCGCGCTCTTCTATAACCTTGCGGCGACACTTGCCCGGGTCGCTTCTGCCTTTGCCCTTGCGATGGTTTTGGGAGCCGCCCTCGGGGTGGCTATGGGCCGCAACAAGACAATCGACCGATTCTGCGATCCTCTGCTGATCGTACTTTTGAATCTACCGGCGCTTGTCCTCATCGTGCTGGCCTATATCTGGCTCGGGCTGACTGAATTAGCCGCGATCGTCGCGGTCACCCTAAATAAAGTGCCGAATACGGCGGTGACTTTGCGCGAAGGCGCGCGCGCGCTCGACGCGAGTCTCGAAGAGATGGCGCTTGTGTTCGGCTTGCCGCGCGGCAAGAGAATAAGACATGTCGTGCTGCCTCAGTTAGCCCCTTATTTCGCCGCTGCGATGCGGTCGGGCCTGTCGCTTGTGTGGAAAATTGTCCTGGTTGCCGAGTTGCTCGGCCGCTCGAACGGCGTTGGCTTCGAAATCGGTATTGCATTCCAGCTCTTTGACGTGACGCGGCTCTTCGCCTACGCGCTTCCCTTTGCCGGTCTTATGCTCGCGATCGAAACGGTCATCATCCAGCCGTTCGAGCGGCGCGTCTCCCGTTGGCGGCCACTGCATGGAAGTTGAGGTTTCGATTGCCCAAAAAGTTTTCCGGTCCGCGTCCGGGCAAAAGCGCGTCATTCTTCGCAATGTCTCTTTCACCCTGCGGCAAGCCGAAATCTGCGCGCTTTTGGGGCCGTCCGGCTGCGGCAAGACCACCTTGTTGCGATTGATTTCTGGCCTGGATACCGACTTTGACGGCTGGGTCAGAATGCCCCGGCCGAACAAAATCGGCATGGTCTTTCAGGAGCCGAGGCTTTTGCCTTGGCGAACGGTCGCGCAGAATCTCGGCCTCGTTTGCGTCTTATGCGAGAATGATCTTTCTGAAATCGCCACGGCGCTACGGCTTACAGAGCACCTAGACCATTTCCCCGGAGAATTGTCGCTAGGTCTTGCCCGCCGCGTGGCGATTGCCCGTGCCTTCGCGGTCAAGCCCGATCTACTCCTGCTTGACGAGCCCTTCGTCTCGCTCGATCCCGCTCTTGCCACAAAGCTGCGCGAGGAGCTTTTGGCACTGGTGTTGAAACGCAGGGCGACAACCCTTCACGTCACCCATAGCATCGATGAAGCGATCGCGATCGCCGACCGGATCATCGTTTTATCGGCGGCGCCAGGACATGTTATCGCCGATTGTAGAATCGATTCGCCGCGCCAGGCACTTACAAAAACGCATGCGGTGAGACTAAAAGACGATATTTTGGCTCTCATGGCGGGCGCATCTTCATGATTAGGCCGCACGCAAGAGCTTGCCCAAACGCTATCTCGTTTTCTAGAAAGCGTGGCAGCGATCGGCTGCGGCAATCAGGCCCAATTCCTTCTATCGCGGAGATGCCGTGAACGCGGACATCAACGCGGCCAAAGAGGCGCTGGAACGGGTGTTCGGTTTTGCCGGTTTCCGCCCGGGCCAGCAGGAGATTCTCGAAGCGGTTTTTGCGGGTGACGACGTTCTGGCCGTCATGCCGACGGGATCTGGAAAATCGCTTTGCTATCAGCTGCCTGCCGTCGTCCGCAGAGGGCTCACCATTGTCGTCTCGCCGCTCATTGCCTTAATGCGCGACCAAGTGCAGCAATTGCAGGCGCGCGGAATTTCGGCTGCCGCGTTAAACTCATCGAACAGCGGGGAAGACAATGCGGCAATCGAGGCGGGCTTGCGGCGCGGCCGCTATCGCCTCATTTATGTTGCGCCTGAGCGCCTCACGCGTCCCGGCACGCCCGCGCTTCTTCGCGAGGCAGGAGCAAATGTGCTCGCAATCGACGAAGCCCATTGCGTCTCGCTCTGGGGGCATGACTTTCGGCCGGAATATTCGGGCCTCGCGGAAGCCGGCCGAGCGATCGGAAATCTGCAGCTGATCGCGGTGACCGCGACCGCGGACGCGCCGACGCGCGCAGATATCGTCAAAAAACTATTTGCCGCCAAGCCCAAAATTTTTGTTCGCTCGTTCGACAGGCCGAACATCCATCTCTCCATGCGACGTAAACTCGATAGCGCCCGCCAGATTGAGGCAATAGTGAAGCGCCACCGGGGAAAGAGCGGGATCGTCTATTGCGCGTCGCGCAAAAACACCGAAAAGCTCAGCGCGTTCTTAAGCCAAAGCGGCGTTCATGCGCTTGCATATCACGCGGGTCTCGACGCGCCCGTCCGGTCGGCGCATGAGGACGAATTTTTGCGACACGAAGGCGTCGTCATCATTGCCACGATCGCCTTCGGCATGGGGATCGACAAGCCCAATGTCCGCTTCGTCGCTCACGCCGATTTGCCGCAGAGCATCGAGGCTTATTATCAAGAAATTGGCCGCGCGGGCCGGGACGGGCTGCCCGCGGAAGCGCTGAGCCTCTTCAGCGACGCCGATATTCTTTTGCGCGAGCGGCAAATCAATGAGAGCGGGGCGCCGCAAGAACGAAAGCGGATCGAGCGGCGCAAGCTCAACGCCCTGATTGCACTTTGCGAATCCCCCCGCTGCCGCCGCCAGACCTTGCTGGCCGCTTTCGGCGAGGACTCATCCCCGTGCGGCAATTGCGACATCTGCGAAGGCGGATTCGTCCATTTCAACGGTAAAGTCGCGGCGCAAAAAATCCTGTCCGCCATTCACCGCACCTCGGGGCGTTTCTTTTCCGGCCATCTCGCCAATCTCCTCATCGGGCGGGCGACCGCGGCAATCAAGCGGCATGGCCACGATCTTCTGCCGACCTTCGGGGTTGGGAGGGAGTTCAACCCGGCCAAATGGCGCAGCATCTTTTATCAGCTTCATGCGGCGGAGCTGATCGCCCAAGACCCCGGAGACCGCGACCGCTGGGTCGTAACGGAGGCCGGCCGCGATGTGCTTTCCGGCGAGGCGCCGCTCACTCTGCGCGGTGAGAGGACCTTGCCGGATGAGCCGGAGAAGATGCGGCAATGTTTGGAAAAGATAAAGGAGGCACAGGCCAGAGATCCCGCGCCTGTGCGTAGCGCATTCGAGCTAGCAAAATTCGCACCGAATACTACGGCATTGACGGCACGGCAAAATCGCTTGCTCGCCGCCCTCAAAGCCAAACGGCTCGAAATTGCGCGAAAACAAAAGCAGCCGGCCTTCGTCATTTTTCATGACACCGTCTTGATCGAGATCGCGGTCAAATGTCCGGGAACCAGCGAAGAATTGCTGAAAATTCCGGGCGTTGGACCAAGCAAAGCCGCGCGTTATGGCGCAATCTTCCTTGCCGCTATTGCTGACCACAATAGCGAATGATGCGCATGGTTTCGATTCGATCAAAAGCCTTGGCAGCTTCCTGTACGGCGCTGCGCAACTGCGCAGCTGTCCTCCTTTGTCTCGCCCTGCCATTAGGATCGTCGGCCGAGCCGCCAACTCCGCAACCGATCATTTCGCAGCGCGCGCCGTTTTTGCCGGTGTTGGCGAGCCACGGCATGGTGGCCGCACAAGAGGGCACGGCGGCCAAGATCGGCGTCGACATACTCCGGCGCGGCGGCAATGCGGTAGATGCCGCGGTCGCTGTCGGCTTTGCGCTCGCCGTAACCCTGCCACGCGCGGGAAATCT
Organism: uncultured Methylocapsa sp.; assembly: GCA_964457695.1. Classification (GTDB taxonomy): domain Bacteria; phylum Pseudomonadota; class Alphaproteobacteria; order Rhizobiales; family Beijerinckiaceae; genus Methylocapsa. The sequence continues at coordinate 2,432 of CAYWHF010000033.1, read as the reverse complement.
TGGCGGCGGCGGCTTCATGCTCCTTTACCTTGCAAAGGAGAAGAAGACCGTTGCCATCGACTACCGCGAAACCGCGCCGGCCGATACCGGGCGCGATGTCTTTCTCGACGCGGCGGGTGAGGCGGTGGCGGCAAAGTCGCGAGATACAGGCCTTGGCGCCGGTGTGCCTGGGACCGTCGCCGGCCTTTCTCTCGCCTTGCGCAAATATGGTTCGGGAAAATTCTCGTTTGCCGAGCTGGTCGCGCCAGCTGTAGCCCTCGCCCGCGACGGCATCGAGGTCGTAGACGATCTTGCCGATTCGCTCCCCTTTGACGAGGCGAGGCTAGCCCGATTTCCATCCGCGGCCCGGATTTTTCTCCGTTCCCGGGGGAGCCGGCCCCAACC
>CAYWHF010000033.1:0-2038 GCA_964457695.1 uncultured Methylocapsa sp. | reverse complement strand
GCTGCACGCTGCGCAGGGGCGGGTTCAACCCTGGGAGGCGTCGAAGCGGATATTTTTCCGTCCGGACGGAAAAACGCCGCTCCAGCGTGGCGACAGGCTTGTTCAAACCGATCTGGCCTTCGTGCTGGAAGCAATTGGCCGTGATGGCGAGCGGGCTTTTTACGAGGGGCCGGTCGCCGAAAAAATCGCCGCCAGCGTCCGCGCAACCGGGGGAAAAATGACCCTGGAGGACCTCAAAGCGTACCGCGCGATTGAACGGGAGCCCCTGCGCGGAACCTATCGCGGCCTCGAGATTATTTCCGTGCCGCCGCCATCGTCGGGCGGTGTCCACATCATCGAGCTTCTGAATATTCTCGAAGGCTTTCCGCTGGCGGCGCAAGGCGCCGATTCCGCCGCCAATATCCACCTCATGGCGGAAGCGATGAAATTGGCCTATGCCGGCCGCGCCGAATTTTTGGGCGACCCAGACCATGTGTCGGTCCCTGTCAAAGGCCTCATTTCAAAGGCCTACGCGGAGCGATTGCGGGCGGAGATTTTGGCCACGCGAGCACGACCTTCCGCGGAGATCAAGCCGCTCGATCCCATACCTTATGAAAGCAGCGAGACAACGCATTTCTCGATTGTCGATAACGACGGCAATGCGGTCGCCAACACCTACACATTGAATTTCTCCTATGGCCTTGGTCTCGTCGCCGATGGAACAGGCATCCTGCTTAACAACGAACTCGACGACTTTGCCGCAAAGCCGGGTGTCCCAAACGCCTATGGGCTCGTGGGCGGTGCCGCCAATGCGCCGGGGCCACACAAGCGGCCGCTTTCCTCCATGGCGCCGACGATGATTTTTCGAAACGGCGAGCTCGAGCTGGTGACCGGCTCGCCCGGCGGCTCGCGGATCATCACGATTGTCACAGAAATCATTCTCGACGTGTTCGATTTCGGCATGAACATTGCCGAGGCGACTGCGGCGGTACGTATCCATCACCAATGGTCGCCAGACAAATTGGAAATCGAGCGAGGATTGTCGGGCGACACAATCCGGCAACTCGAAGCAATCGGCCATAAGATCGTGGTGCAGGATGCCTGGGGCTCGGCGCAAAGCATCATGCGCGACAACGGCCAGTGGAAGGGCGCGTCCGATACGCGGCAGCGGGGCACCCTGGCCGCCGGTTATTGAGAACGCAAAAGTGCCCGGTGCTAGCACCGGGCACGAACCCTCTTGCGAAAACTAGAAATCCACGAGGAAATAGCCGCCAAACGTAAATTGCGAGGCCTTGGTCCCGGTCCCGAAGGGAGGGATCCCAAAAGCGGGAATGCCTGCAAAACCGCGGCCGCCGAAGCCCGAGCCGTCAAAAGGCGTCGTGCCGTTCAAAGACGTATCGTAGCGAATCTCCGGCACCAGCCTTATTCCTTTGGCTAACGAGCCCTCGGGAACCGGGAGCGTGATGTTGAGGCCTCCCGTCAATTCGAGGTAAGTCGTCGGTGTCTCGACGAAGGAGGTGTTCAAAAAGCCAAATTCGGCATTGATGGCGTCGAAATTGCCCGGGAACGCGCCGACGAAGAAGCCCGTGTGGGTTATGCCATTGTCGGGGCTGACGCCATTGTCGCGCCAGACCTCGGCCCGGCCGACAACTTTGAGCCAGTCCAAGACGGACCAGACGGCATATTGCGCAACGCCATAACCCGTCGTCTTGAAGCCATCGTCGCGGATGTAGTTAAGGTCCGTGATCAGGGTTAGCGCGTCATTGACCTTCCAAGTGGTCGTAATGTCGTTTAGATAGCGCAGCGCGGCATTCGGATTGCAAAAGCACGTCCCGACGGTATTCACAGTGTTGGTGCCGGGGAATCCGAAGGTGTCGGGGAGTTCCGGCCCAATATGGGTGGCCGCCAAAATGGTCAGATTTCCGTCGAGAAGGTTCAGCCCTATGCCGCCTTCGAAGGCCGGCGCGCCATTGTTGTCGCCGCTACGATAACCAAGTGTCGTGTTCACGCCCCCGCTGATTCCGGCATAGATATCGAGCAGCGGATCAACATGCATGAT
>CAYWHF010000032.1:0-11760 GCA_964457695.1 uncultured Methylocapsa sp. | reverse complement strand
CCTGGTTGCCCTCTGTGACCTGCGGTTAAACCCGCAGTTGGGCGTCTCAGGCATAGGCGGTCGAGTTGTTCACGTGGCTCGACCGCCGCCCCTTTATGGCGCATGCAGATTTTCTGCATGCGCCTTTAAAATTTTAGCCTTGGGTGGCACTTGACACTATGATTTGGAATACCAAATTACCGAGTCCACGGCAGTCCACGACTTGAGCCTTCTCCGGGATACACGCTGGGGATTGCCATCCTCATATCAACCTAGTCACAGGGGCGAGTGAGGACACACGTGAAGGGCGCCCGCCTGGATAATTCCGGGACGCCCCAAGGCTCCCCCTTTTACTGGGTGACCTAATTGGCGAGACAAACACCTCGCGGGCGTCTCCTTCACCTCCTCCGCTCATACCTTTAGGAGGTAGAAGAAAGAAAATGAATCGATCCCAAAATCCTGCTCAACGCGCGCTCGCCAAAGACGACGAGTTTCGCCAGCATTCACTGAGCAAAATCTCGGCCGGTTTCTTCCCGGCGGCGTGTTTGTTGCCGTCGCCGTTGGAACCTGGCATCGGGCAGACGATGGCCATGTGGTAGCGGCCGATCTTCACGAAGCAACCGTCGCCGCAACTGCGATTGGCCGCTATACCATTGATGCCTTCACTGGCCAGCCAATCCCCGTCGCCGACCTGATGCAAGGGAGGGCGGCATGACGCATTTTGTCATACCAACACGGCAAACCCGCCCGCAGCCGGTCGTCGTCCTAACAGACGATCAAGCAAAGCGTCGCCTCTCTCGCGCACAGATCATCCTCAAGGATGGCCCCGCCGACGTGATGGGTCGCGTGATCGGCTGGAAACGCGCAAAGATCGGCGTACTCGCCGCCGTTGTACTTAATGAGGTCACTGGCGCGCGTTTTCTTGTTGGCGTCAACATGACAAACGACCGCCACGACCATCGGTCCTGGCGCATCCTTGAGCGTCTTGCTTGAGCCGACGGGGGGCGGGTTTGACCGCCCCCTTTTTCATCACTACCAACAACGAGAAAATACATATGAGCCCCTTCCAAAGCTTCCTCCGGGGAGTGTTTGGCGTGCCGATAAGTACGCCTACCACCATGTCCATAAAACCCCTTGTCGCACCGGCATTGAGGCCCAGACCGCCTACCAAGCCGACAGGTCCATCTCGCAAAATCCGCTGCGCCGATATGCTCAGCTTCGTGGTCTTCGCTGAACGGACGAAAACACTCGCGCCGTTTTCGTCCGCCTACGACGCCCAGGTCGTTAGTGCGGTCGAAAATATCCCCGAGGCAATAAACGATATCGGGGGGAGCACCAACCTAACCGCCGGTTTGCGGGCGGCGATCGATTTGCTCACCACAATGCCCCGTGGCCTCCTTCGGCGAATCTGGTTGCTCACCGACGGCGAGGACAACATCGACAGCGATCGCTTGTTCGACGAAGTTGAACGGGCGCGCGCATTTCACATAAACGTCAACACGATCGGCTTTGGCGATCCTGCTAACTTCAATGAAAGCAGGTTACGCGAGATTGCTCGCCGGACGCACAATGGCCGGTATCTCCCCGTCGCGACAGCGCAGATGCTTGGCCATGTCTTGCGAAGCAAGCCGACACGCCCGACAGCTGTGCACCATGGCGAAGCCACGGTCTACGTTATTGATGGTAGCGGTTCTATGCTCGATCTGATGGGATCAAAGCGAAAGATCGAGGTCGTGCGGGACACGCTCCGGGAACTCTTGGTCTACAAACAAAAGATGTTTTCCTAACCCTCATGAACGGCGCGCTTGATCCGCGCCGTTCTCGACCAACACTTCCGAAACGCACCAACATGTCTCCCCACGAACGTTTCTCAATACCTAGACATCGCCGCCCCCGCAGACAGCACGCGTATAGAAATATAAGATCAAATAGAGTCGGTGACTTTGTCGCCGCAGACCTACTTAACATATTCCTGAATCTTGTCTGGCGTGTATTGATCGCGCCACCGGTGATGGGCTATCCAGTCAGCCGGTATCTGAGTCGGCGGATTATCTACGCGTGCCGGTCCCTTGGCCGCCGCTTCTCAAAGCCAGGGCGCTTGCCGAAAATCCGTAGTCATCGCCGATAAATTGCACCAACAGCGGATGCAACCCTACAGCTCCAGAAATCTCCTGCCGAACTTCCTCCGGGTCTGCGCATCACAGTCGCCGGCCGGCCGCGCGGAGCGTCATAATCGGCGCGCTTTTGGTGCGGAAGCGGCCGGAAACTCGGCGCGGCGCAGCCATGCGATAGCCTGCTTCGACTGCTTGGAGGCGCGGTACTGTTTCATGGCTGTGCGGGCAAGCCAGAAGAATCCGTAATCAGGGTCACACCATATATTGACCGCCATTCATGGAAAATGTCGAGCCGGTGATGAAACCGGATTCTTCGGCGGCAAGAAAGACGACGCAGCGCCCGACTTCCTCCGGTTCGCCAAGGCGCCGCACGGGAATGAGCGGCAGGACGGATTTTTCCAAAACCTCGGCTGGCACCGCCTTGACCATGTCGGTTGCGATATAGCCTGGGCAAATCGCGTGTACGGTAATTCCCTTGCCGGAATTTTCCTGGGCAAGAGATTTGGTGAAGCCAATATCGCCGGCCTTTGATGCCGGGTAATTTGTTTGGCCGACCTGGCCCTTCTGGCCGTTGATCGAGGAAACATTGACGATCCGGCCAAAACCGCGCTCGCGCATCCCCTCGATGATCGGCCGGGTCATGTTGAAGAGCGAGTTCAAATTGGTGTTGATGACGTCATGCCATTGCTGCGGCATCATTTTGTGAAACATGATGTCGCGAGTGATCCCCGCGTTGTTGACGAGGATGTCGATCGGGCCGATTTCGTGGGCAATCTTGGCAAGCCCCTCGGCGCAGGCCTTATAGTCTGACACATCCCACTTATAGGCGGGTATGCCGGTCTCTGCCTTGAATTTTGCCGCCGCCTCGTCGTTGCCCGCGTAGTTCGCGGCGACCTTATAGCCCGCTTCTTTCAGGGCCTTGCTGATGGCGGCGCCGATTCCCCGCGTGCCGCCGCTGACGACTGCCACCCTGGACATGGTTTCCATCCCTTTGTGTTTCTTGTCAGACTACCGAGCCGCCCGCCTGTAACAAGCCTGCCGACCCGTCCGCGGTGTTCAGCGCGCGAGGGCCATTGCTATGCCCATGCCGCCGCCGATGCAAAGGGTGGCGAGGCCCTTTTTCGCGCCCCGGCGCTGCATTTCATGCAAGAGCGTCACGAGAATCCGGGCGCCCGATGCGCCAATGGGGTGGCCGATCGCGATCGCCCCGCCATTGACATTCACAATCGCCGGATCCCAGCCCATGTCCTTGTTGACGGCAAGCGCCTGAGCCGCAAATGCCTCATTGGCCTCGACGAGCTCGAGATCCTTGACCTTCCAGCCCGCCTTTTCGAGCGCCTTGCGCGATGCGGGTATGGGGCCCGAGCCCATGATCGCGGGATCGACGCCCGCGGTCGCCCAGGATGCAATGCGGGCAAGCGGGGTCAAGCCGCGCGACTGTGCATCCTTGGCGCTCATCAGCACGACGGCCGCCGCGCCGTCGTTGATGCCGGAGGCATTGCCCGCGGTCACCGTTCCATCCTTTATGAAAGCCGGTTTGAGTTTCGCGAGCCCTTCGAGCGTCGTGCCGGGGCGGATATATTCGTCCGAATCCACCACGACATCGCCCTTTTTGCTGGCGATGGTGAAGGGGAGGATCTCATCCTTAAACCGGCCGGCTTTTTGCGCTGTTTCCGCCTTGTTCTGCGAGGCCAGCGCAAACCGGTCCTGCTCATCGCGGGTCAATTGCCATTTTGCCGCGATATTCTCGGCGGTCTGACCCATATGGTAGCCATTAAAAACATCGGTCAGGCCATCGCGGATCATGGTGTCGACGAATTTGAGATCGCCCATCTTGGTGCCCGCCCGCAAATGCGCGCCGTGCTGCGATAGGGACATGCTCTCCTGGCCGCCGGCGGCGACGATCTTTGCGTCGCCATTCGCGATCTGCTGCATGCCAAGCGCGACGGCGCGCAGGCCCGAGCCGCATACCTGGTTCAATCCGAAGGCCGTCTTCTCCTCAGGGATGCCCGCCTTGATCGCGGCTTGGCGAGCCGGGTTCTGACCTTGGCCAGCGGCCAACACCTGACCGAGGATGACTTCATCGACTTCGCCAGTATCGATCTTTGCGCGGCTCAGTGCCGCCTGGATCGCGGCGGCTCCGAGCTCATGCGCTGGGGTGTTTGCAAAAGCGCCATTAAACGAGCCGACGGCGGTGCGCGCCGCGCTTACGATTACGATTTCACCCGGCATTCAGTTGGCCTCCTGGACATTCGGCGGCGGCGTGCCCGCCGCCAGTTCTTCTGCTATTTTGAAACTCGTGGAGCCGCTTGCGGCCAAGGGACCCATTCTAGGTATCGCAAGGGCCGCAACTTTTCACAAGTCAATTTGCCTCAAATTCCAGCGGATCAACTTGCTGCGGGCTTCGGAAAGACGCTATTTAAGTCCTCATACGACTATGTTACAACTACTACTTTACGATGCAGCAAGGGAAATTGTCGAGGCGTTACCCGTGGAGCGGAAAAGGCAGATCTCTTTAAGGTTCGCTCGCGATTACAATCAAACGGGATGAGTGCACGGCCATGGCCAAAGAGAATAGTCCCATTACGATCAAGAAATACGCCAACCGGCGGCTCTATAACACAGATACGAGCGCCTATATCACGCTCGACGACCTTGCCGCTATCGTCAAACGGGGCGACGATTTCGTCGTTTACGACGCGAAGACCGGAGACGACATTACCCGTTCGGTGCTTACGCAAATTATCTTCGAACAGGAGGGAAAGGGCGGACAAAGCCTGTTGCCGATTACTTTCCTGCGCCAGCTTATCCGATTTTATGGCGACAGCATGCAAATGCTGGTGCCAAGCTATCTCGAATTCACAATTGGCAAGCTTGCCAGCGAGCAAGCGAAATTCCGCGAGAAAATCGCCAAAAATTTTGGCGGCCCGCTGACAACGCCGATTTTCGAATCGATCGAGGAACAGGCGCGTAAGAACATGGCGCTGTTCGAGCAGGCCCTGACAATGTTCAGCCCATTTGCAAAGCCGCATCAAACACCGGCGGAGAAGCCCCACGAAGCACCGGCCGGGCAAGCTCCAGCGGAGCCTGGGGCACAAACATCCGGCAGCGAAATCGAGGAAATGAAGCGTCAGCTCGATCAGTTGCAAAAGCGGATCGAAGCGCTAGCATCTAAAGAGTAAGGGCGCGCCAATCCGCGTCCAGGCCAAAGGCCGGGGTTCGCGCCAATCACCCTTACATGAGAGTTCCCTTCACACTGTCCGATTGTTGGACGTCCGATTAGATTCGGACGTCGGGGTTGCGGACCAAAGAGCGCTGTATCACCCCTAGCCCGATGCCGGTTCTGCTTTTTCTTTCGGCAGCAGCTTTAATACTTCTCGATTCGAAATAATCCCGCACCATCGCGCTTCTTGATCTCGTCGTTGCCGTCACCGCGGGGCTCAGGCTGTTAGAGGACATCAGCCCGCTATGGACTTCGCCGGCAGCGGCGCTATATTGCCGAAGTCCTTGATCGGGAGGAACCCAATGACAACGATCGATCGCCGTAAGATGCTAACGTTCTTGCTGGGCGGTGCTGCGGCCGCCACTGCTGGGCTAGCGCTGTTACCTGCACCAGCCGAATCCGCGCCATTGATTGTGCCTAAGGGACCTGCTTCGGAGCCGGAGTATCCCATCGACAAGGTAATTTACGTGCGCCGGCGCCGGAGAAAGGTTTGCTGGTGGCACAGAGGACATCGCGTTTGCCGCTGGCGCAGGTGGTGAGATCAGACAGCAGGTCTAATCTTACATTTCTCTTGACGAGCGTCTGATCATCACGAAGCTCGCTAAGAGAAAAGTTGCTTTTGTGCCGGGGCCTGCTGGTCCTCCACCCGTTTCCCAAGTGCTCCGACTGGCGGCGGGCGCGGGTTCCACAGGATCCCGGCACATGACGGTATATGAGTAAAGGCACGGTTCTTGGCACACATGAAATTTCGTCTTTCCGGCCCGCATCGAAGGACCTGACGCCGTATAATCATCTTACGTGCCTGTATGTGCATGTTTTAGAAGTTTCGCAGTCTTCTAGCTGCCGGGCACAATTTACAATTGGCAGAAGAGGATGACCGGATGGCGTGGTTGAAGGGGGACAGAAACAGAGGCCCTTCGGCCGGGCTCCAAACCGAAATGTCCGCCTTGCCCTCGCAAAATCAAAGCCCGCCACCATACCCTTATTGGCTTCTCCCAACGGCCATTGCGCTTTCGGCAGCAATCCTGCTGTGGCTATTGTCGGAAGCCTTGCTCGTCATTTTTGCCTCGATCGTGATCGCCGTTGGCCTTACGGGATTGGCCAGACCGGTCACGGCTTTTACCAAAATGCCTCATGTCTTGGCCGTATTGCTAGCCACAGTCGTCGTTGTTGCCGTTATAGCCTGGCCGTTTGCCTATTTCGGAACACGCCTTTGGGCACAATTTGACGAAATCGCCAGGGACATACCTGCGGCGATTACCTCAATCAAAGAGATGCTCGAGGGCCACGCATCGGTACGATTCCTTGAGGAAAATTTTGAAGGCTTCGATTTTTCAAAGATGGCCGCTCCTGTCGCGGCGCATCTTACGTCTTTCGTCTCATCGGTTGGTACGGTCCTGAGCTATGTCATTATTCTGATGTTCGGCGGCGTCTACCTAGCGATGGATCCCGATCGCTACGTCAATGGTGCGATCTATTTGACGCCGCACAAATATCGAGAAACCGTGCAGCATTTCCTCGCCCGCTCGGGTTCGACCTTGCGGAAGTGGCTCTTTACGCAGCTGCTTGTTGTGCTCATGAATGGTATCTTTGCCGGCGCCGGTCTCTGGGTTTTTGGCGTTGAGGGGGCTGCCGCGCTCGCAATGCTCGGCGGCGCGCTCTCCTTCATTCCTTATGTGGGAACGCTTGTCGCTATGGTCATCGGAGCGCTTGCGGCGCTTCCGCAAGGAGTCGAATTTTCTGTCTACGCCCTCATCGTCTTTGGGGCCGCGAGTTTCTTCGAGGGCTATCTCATTACGCCCTATGTCCAAAGCAAGACGCTTTCCATGCCTCCCGTGGTCCTCATCTTTTCCATCTTTGCTTTCGCAATTTTATTCGGCATGCTCGGCATCATTTTGGCTGCCCCTTTGACAGTCATTTGCATGGTTGCTCTTGACACCTTTTATCATCCTGCGAAGATATAGGATAAAACTTTGATGGTGAAACAAAGTTATGCGGGCAATGGCGATCCGGTGGGCGTGGCGCCTTTTTGTCCTGCTAATCGTTGCGGCAGTTACATTACTCGCGGTGCGCGTGTGGGATACGCAACGTGGACCGGCGCTGCATATTTGGCATACTTACGTTCCGCATGAATTGAGCGCAAAAGAGCTCGATGCTGCCGATTGGGCAAAATATCTTGCAGCGGAAGACAGCATCTTCCACGCCCTTCGGGAGCACGTCACGCAAGAACTGGACCCGGAAGACCGTGCCCCGGTCAACCGGTATTTTGCCGGCAGTCCGGTATATCCTGGGCACTTTGCACAGGACTGGAACAGGTCCTATTCGCTCGAGCCGAATGGAACACCGGCCGGCGCTGTTGTGCTTCTGCACGGCCTGACGGATTCGCCTTACAGCCTTCGCCACATCGCTCGAGCGTATCGCGACCGCGGCTTTGTCGTAGTCGCGATCAGGCTGCCCGCGCATGGCACTGTTCCAGGTGCCTTGACCGAGATTGAATGGGAGTCTTGGGAGGCGGCCGCGCGGCTCGCGGTGCGGGAGGCGAGGCGGCGTATAGATCCGTCCGCGCCCTTGCATCTCGTCGGCTTTTCCATGGGCGGCGCGCTGGCGTTAAAATATGCGCTCGACGCGATCGGCGATAAAGAGCTGAAGCGGCCGGACCGCCTGGTGTTGATTACGCCGATGATCGGGATCACGCCCTTGGCGCGAATTGCGGGATTTGCCGCTTTGCCTGCAATCCTTCCGCCGTTCGCCAAGGCTGCATGGCTCAGTGTGACGCCCGAATTCAACCCGTTCAAATACAATTCTTTCCCGGTAAATGGCGCGCGGCAGTCTGTCCGCCTCGCTGACGCCCTGCAGGCGCAAATTGCGCAATATGGCCGGGAGGGGAAGCTCATTCATCTGCCGCCCATCCTTACCTTTCAGTCCGTTGTAGACTTTACGGTCAGCACAAATGCGATTGTTTCCGCGCTTTATGCCCGCTTGCCTTCGAATGGCAGCGAACTGGTGCTGTTCGACGTCAACCGGGGCGTCAAATTTGGTCCGCTCCTGCGCTCATCCGCCGAGATTGCGCTCGCGCGCATTCTCCCGGCTGGCCCGCAAAAATACCGCACCACGATCATTACAAATACGGAGGCGGGCACGAGCGAAGTCAGCGAGCGCGTGATCGAAGCGGGTGCGGTTGCCGAAAATTCCCGCCCCTTGGGGCTTTCCTTCCCGCCAGGCGTCTATTCGCTCTCGCATGTCGCGCTGCCATTTCCGATGACTGATTCCCTCTACGGTCTTGATCCCGATCCGGCAGAGGATTTTGGTATCCACCTCGGCGCTCTTGCGCCGCGCGGAGAGCGCAATGTGTTGATCGTCAGCATGGATACGCTGCTGCGCATCTCTTTTAATCCGTTCTTTCCTTATTTGCTCGGGCGGATCGAGGAGGGCCTTCCACCCTCTGCCGCGGGCGCCCGTTCAAATGGCCCAGCGGCTCATTAGCGGCGCCACAACCCTAGACCGATCCCAATGATCGCCGCTGCAATTAAGAAAAGAAGCAGTGCCGACTGCTTGAGCCAGGCGATCGCAGGAACCGCAAGGGCCATAGCGAAACCAAGAAAAGCGATCTGCAGCGACGTATTAAGTCCGGCAAGAAACGTGCCCACCGCAAAAAGCAAGAGAATCACAAGGCCCGTCCCCGGGGCCGTCATCATACTTTGGACGCCAGTCAGCAATACGATATTCATCGCGAAAAGAATGGTAGCCCAATGCGCCGTTTGCTTCCAAATCAATGTGAGCCTGCCAGCCCGGTCCGGGATCGCCGGCCAGGCCGTGGTGATGCAGAGAACGCCCACCACAATAGCCAAAGCTTCCCATAAGAATGGGAATGGCTGTTGCGCCATGCTCGTGTAGGCGACGCCAAAAAGCGTGAGCAGCAACACGACGATATAGGGGAGCTTGCGCCGCAAATAACTTCCCTTCCCCGGATGAGGGGGCTCGACGGTAACGTGCGAATAGGGGGGGTCGCTCATGAGCGCTCCAATCTCGAACGGCGCGGGGCACGTGTGCGACCGTTAGCACGGCGGGCGGCGGCGAACTCCCGCGTCCAACTGCGGCTTGGATTCTAAGCACAGGCGCCAAGCTGCGGGTCTATGGCAATCAGGCCGCGCTCTGCTTTACGCGGCGCAACAGACCAATGGCATTAGGTTGTGGTGCAAACCTTCTTCCCGTGATGGTAATGGCAATGCGTGCGGCGGCGGCTGCGAGGCCGGGACCGGCGCGAGACAAACACAGCCTTTTCGACAGAGCCTACAGGCCTTGCGCCATCGGGCGTGGAAAGTGCGAGTGGCGCGGAATCGGCTTGATCCGGAATCAAAGCTAACCCCGTGGTGGCTACCGCTGCGCCGCCCAGCAGCAATTTTAACATTGCGCGGCGATCCATTGTTGTCATTGGTTTCCTCCCCAATGGTTGAGCTTTACCTATATAACGCTGCCGGCGGCCGAAGTCTACGGCATTTGCGCAGCTCTGTACGGTGGGTCATCGACTTAACTGGAGCGTGTCGAGCAAAACCGGATTCCGCTTTTTGCAAAACTCGCTCCTAGCCGACGAGCCAGCGAGGGCGCAGGGCGAGAAGCGACACCGGCCCTCGATTGTCGACAAATTGACTTTTGCGCTATCGATCAACCGGTGACATGAGGCCGACATGGAGGGCCGCTAAGGGTTACAGATTGCTTAGGGCGTCGATCTGTTGCTTACACCGGACATGGCCGCAGCGATGAGCTTGGATGGATAAAAAATGGCCTCACATCCTTCGCAATCTTACCATCGCCGCCTTGGACGGGGTGTCCGTTTCGACGCTGTTGCGGCGCGACCAGTTGTGAGCTCACGGCGAAAAACAAGCAGGGCCGTTATTGCGAGAACAATGATTGACGGCACAACAGACATGGGCAAATCCTCCGAGTCGTGTTCCATGGCAAGCTGGCGACAGTTATGAAAAGTAGGATCGACACAAACCAACCATCGTCCTGCTGCTTCAACACTCCCGGCGAGGACGCGGAAATCTGCTTCGCAAAGCATGTTCGCGCAGGCATTCCGGCGAAAATTCGGCGCGGCTTCGTTCTGCGCGCGATAAATGAACGGTGTGGGATCCGTGCAACAGGATGCGGCAATATAATTCTTTGCCATGACGGCGCAACAAACACGTCGCAGGGTGAAGAAGCCAGAGAGCTCCATTCTGAGACGTCCGAAATTGTTCGCCAGGCTTTAACTTCTCGTGACCCAGCCGGCATCAACCGCCACGGCGCGAATGCGTGCAGCTTTCGCCCCATAGGAGATAGCAGCGAGCACCAACTCATGGGATGCGATCATGGCTTATGTGTTTAATGCTACTGCCGATTTTGGGCGATAATAGAAAGGTAGTGACGAACGAGCCGGTTAGCCCTATGCTCACCGGAGGCCTCGGGCGGGGGAATATGGGCTGCAGGTGATGCGCCTGAAGGATGGGGATCGCGGCAGCGGGACGCTGGCATGAAGCAGCGTCCCATTGGAGGGAGACGAGCCGGGCGAATTCACCCGGAGCGCGGTAGCTTTGTTTGATCGTCGATAGCGGCAGCCTCTGACTTTGAACGTATATCCTCAGAGCACTCGTTGCAAATCACCCGATTGGCAAACCAGAACGCGATCCGCGGCCCCTGACCGCGCCAAAGGAAAGTGCCGTCGCTCACGTCGGATACACGGCGTAGGATATCATTGTCATGTGCGGTATCGCAGGCATTTACGCCTACCATTACGCGGCCAACTCTCCAGAGCGGACCGAGCTTATCCGCATCCGCGATTACATGACAATGCGCGGTCCCGACAGCAGTGGCGCCTGGTTCTCGCAAGACGGACGCGTCTGCCTCGGCCATCGCCGCCTGTCTATCATCGACCTTTCCGATAATGCCGCGCAACCGATGGCGAGCGCGGACGGCCGGTACGTGGTGACGTTCAACGGCGAAATATATAACTACAAAGAATTGCGGCGGCGTCTCGAAGCTCAAGGGCGGACTTTTCGGAGCGCGAGCGATACCGAAGTCCTCCTGCATTTGTATGAGCAGAAAGGCGCGGACATGGTCATTGATCTCAGAGGCATGTTTGCATTCGCAATCTGCGACACCAAGCGGCGCACACTATTTCTCGCGCGCGATCCTTATGGCATCAAGCCGCTCTACTATGCCGACGACGGATGGACCTTCCGTTTTGCCTCGCAAGTCAAAGCACTTGTCGCCGGCGGGGGCTGCGAAAGGGATCCCGATCCCGCCGGGGGGGTGGGATTCTACCTCTCCGGCCCGTCCCCGGAGCCCTACACCACTGTGGCTTATATTCCCCCTTTGCCCTGGGTCAACTCCCCGGGCACGCCGTTCCGCGCGCAGGCGCCACAGGCGAGACGGCGACAACGGCAAGTCCCGCGGCTCGACACCGAG
>CAYWHF010000031.1:0-11777 GCA_964457695.1 uncultured Methylocapsa sp. | reverse complement strand
TTTCGGTCGCCGGATCTGCTTCAACGTCAGCTTTTGCAACGATTTGTGCCGCCCGCAAGAGGGAAAAGCGCGGTGCGCAATAATTTTTGTGCAGGGCGGCAGGCTCTGCCCATTCCATGGAGAGCTTTGTTCCATAGCAGATCGTTTTGTATCGCCGCGGGAGCCGGCCCAAGGTCTACCCGGGCAGCGAAAGTCCCGCCCTTGCAAGCGCGCCTGCCTGTCGCTCCCGCAACGCAGCCTGCGAAAATTCGCCCATCGTCTCATGGAACAAACGGTAGAAATTCAACCGCGCATCGAGATGGAGAAAAGCGCTGCCAAGGCCGATTGCCGCGCGGTCCATGAACACAAATTCGCGCGGAACCAGAACGGGACCCTTTTGCTTCAAGGCCTGATGGACCGTAAAAGCTTCCTTGCGCCCGTAACGCGCCGGCGAGACGCCATCGGCGACGCTGCGCACGCGATCGTCGAGCAACGGCGCATAAATGAAGCGCGCCCAAATATTCAACGTTTCGACAAGATCCTTGGTAAGCCCGCGAAATCCCCATGTCTTGTAGGCGTGCACAGTTCGGTCGACATCGTTCTGCAATAATCCCTCATAGAGATCGACGACGCCGCCAACAAAGCTTGCAGGAAAAATCCGGATGCAACCGTAGTCGAGGAGGTTTATGCCGCGCGCAACCTCCTTATCAGCAGAGCCGAACACGGCGTAATTGCCGAGATGAGCGTCGCCGTGGATGACGCCAAACCGGCTGAACGGAGTCCACCAGGCCTTGAAGATCGCCGTGGCGATCTTGTTGCGCTCGGCTTGGTCCGCGTGCTTGAAATCGAGGAGCTTGCGCCCCTCGAGCCATTGCATCGTCAAAAGGCGTCTCGTCGAAAGCTCGGGCCGGACACCGGGAACCCGCACTTCCTCGCAATTGGCAAGAATGTCGCGATAGAGCGCCGCGTGTCTTGCTTCGCGGCAGTAGTCCAATTCCTCGCGCACGCGCGCGCCGATTTCTTTTGCCATTTCTCGCGTGTCGATAACCGGGTTGAGCCGCCTATGCAGCGCGAAGACGACGTCAAGCTGCCTGAGATCCGCTTCGACGGCCGAATTCATGTCGGGATATTGCAGCTTGCAGGCAAGCGCGGTCCCATCCATGGCAATCGCCCGGTGAACCTGGCCGAGAGACGCCGCCGCAGCCGGATGCAGATCGAAAGACGAAAACCGTGACAGCCAGTCCGCGCCGAGTTCGGCCTGCATGCGGCGCTTGACAAAGGCCGCACCCATCGGCGGCGCCTCGCTTTGCAGCTTTTGCAGCTCCTCGCTATAATCCGGCGGCAGAAGGCCCGGCACGGTTGCCATCATCTGCGCGGCCTTCATGACTGGTCCTTTGAGCGTGCCGAGCGCTTGCGCCAAAGCCGCCGCATTGGAGTTGCCCGAGGCGCCTGGGCCAAGAAGCCGGGCGCGTGCAATTTTGGCGGCAACCCCGCCGACATTGGCCCCGACACGGGCATAACGTGCCGCGCGGGCGGAAAACCGGTTGGCCTCCTCGTCTTGCATATAGAGACTCAATCTTCGGACGCGCAGCCTGCGAAAATAGATCTGGCGGCGCTGCACACTAAGCTCAATCACGCGATCCGGACAAACGAATGAGTCCGATCACAGAGTCTTGAAAGGCTCAGGGGCGCCGTTGCGGTTCACTACTGGTATCAGCGTGTAGCAGTATCCAGGCTCCTGCGTGAAGCCTTGTCTGATATTTTCCTTTGCGGGTCGAGCCGTGTCCGTTCGGCCCCGTCCAATTTGACAACATTGGTTTGTTAACGCAACTTCGCCTCCGCGGTTCGGGTTACGAAAAAAGCGAATGATTCATTCCCTGCTGGTTAATTAATCAGGCCCCTAGGATCCTTCCGGGTATGTCGACGCGGCCGACCTTCAGCGTGATTGTGCCGACACGCGGACGGACGCGACTTTTGGAACGAGCGCTTCTTTCGATCCTTGGTCAGCAATTCACCGGTTATGAGGTTGTGGTTGCAGACGATGGTGCAGGCGAAGGAGCGGCCTTAACCAGAACATTGATAAGTTCGCAACTCGTGACCTTTACGACGGGAGGAATAGGTCAGGTAGAAACGCGCAATCTCGCGCTTGCACGGGCTTCCGGGCGTTATGTCGCCTGGCTCGACAACGACGATTGGTGGGACGATACTTTTTATCTCGCGCGGCTCGCATCTGTCTTTGAGCGGGCGCCACAAGCCCTTGCAAACAGTTCCGGGCGGATAATTTGGGAGGACGAAGCCGGCGGTCGCCTCAACGTTTTGCCTTTTACCTCCGATGTCGATGTATCGTCGCTCGTGTGCAACAATGAACTGCTCATTTCTGGAGTCGCCAATCCCCGCGCTTTGCATGATCGGCTCGGCGCGTTCGATGAGCGCCTCCCCTTCTATTGGGATTGGGACTGGTTTCTGCGGGTTGCCGCGGCAGACGTGCCGTTCTTCCCCACCCAAAGCAATGGTGTGTGCATCTCAGTGCGAAAGGACAACATATCCTCTGCACGCAACGCCGCTCACCGGCGCGCTGAGCTCGATAGGCTTCGGAGCAAACACGGACTTAGGTCTATCCGGCTCAAAAACCATGCGACAATAGCCGAGGAGCAGGCAGCACGGCAATCATTCATGCTCCACAAACTCCGACTTTTTTTCGCCAAAAATCTCAAGATGCCGTTGAAACCCGCCCGCTCAATTGCGCCAAATTTCACAGAGGCGTAGGCGCGCCTATTGAGTTTTTCAATCACCGGCGTAGAAATTCGAGGATCTTGAAAGATCCCAATCCAAACAGGGCCAAGAGCGAAAGAACAACGAACGTCGCAAGAATCCGGATTCTCGTCGGAATGACCCTCGGTTGCACAGGGGAGGCGGCCTGCGCCGGCGCCGCGGTTTGCGCGGCAGGCCATACAAGCCCGCCTGGCCAGAAACAGGCGGCCGCCGCAATCGTGCCTGTGTCGCTGAGAGAGAGCAGGCAGCCGGGGTAGAACGGTCTTCCGTCGTCATCGAAGCTGATTTCGATGTCTTTATACCCTTCCAGGGACGCGCTCGCCGCGCCCGACTTTACGATTGCGCGCTTGGCCGCAAGAATTTTTTGAAACGCGGCTTTGGCTACAGGTTGTTTGCCGCAATGGGCGATTTCGGATGGCGTGAAATTCTCTTGATAGAACGCATCTTGCGCATAGTCCGCGGAGTCGGGCAGAGCCGCGACATTCGCGATCTCAAGGCCCAAACCGCAAGGACGACCGGGAGAAGGGATAGCTGGCTCAATCCCCTCCGCCGCGACAGGCGTGATTTCAACCACCGCGCTCTTGCCCTCCGAAAGACTGGTTACGAAACGGGCCTGATCCGCTATAGATTCTCGGGCGTGCACGCCGAAAGCAGTCCCTCCACGCCGCCGTTAGCTCTAGCGCATAGGAAAGGCAAAGGAAAGGCCCGCCAAGGCGCGGTCCCACGCTAAAAAGTTACCTTCACCCCGCCGTAGAAGGAGATAGGCTGGAGCGGCGTGACCGCGCGCGGATTGGTTGTGAAGATGACGGGAGTTGCTTGCTGCGAATCCGTGCTGGTGGAGAAGAAAGTGCCGTAGGTCGCGTTTCTATTATCAAAAATATTGTTGATGAGGCCAAAAAACTGCACATGTTCGTCGAGCTGATAGGACGCATGCAGATTGGCGACCCAATAGAGCGGCAGCTTGGGATTTTGGTTTGCGAAATCGCCAATAAAATATTGCGCGCCGGCAATCAGCACATCGGCGCCGAGCTTGAATTTGGGCGAAAAAGCATAGTCGCCCCCAAACTTCACCAAATGGCGCGGAATGCCGGGAATATGATCGCCCGGAGTCACAAAAACCTCTCCGTTCGCATTGGCGAAGGGATTGTTCGGCGAGGACAGGAATTTCGAGAATTGATAGGTCGCGTCGACAAAGGCATAATTCACATAGGCCGAGAGATCGCCGTAGAGAAAGCGCGCCTCGGCCTCGGCGCCCTGCCGCAGGGTTGAGGGAACATTGGCGAAAAATTGGCGCCCGGGAATCGTGCTCGCAACCGCGATGATATCGTTTGTGCTGTCCGTGCGGAAGAAGCCAGCCTTCCAGTCGACGCGTCCGGTATCGAGCACGGCTTGCCCGCCGCGCAGGCCCGCCTCAACGGTGTGGGCCACAACTTGTTTTATTGGCGGATCGGAGGTGAGCGAATTTTCGAGAATGCAAGGCCGGTTCGGATTGGCGCAGTCGATTTCGAGCGGCGTCGGAGCGCGGTTTGCCTCGGAATAGCCGCCGTACGCAGTGACGGTGGGCAGAATCTTGTAGGTCAAGCCCGCGACCGGATTAATCCGCGAGTACGTGTGGTTGACGTCAAGCTCCGGCGCCGTGCCTGTGACGTCCTGCGTCACAATCTGCGCGACATTTTGTCTTGCGCCCGCGGTCAGGGCAAGCTCGGACGTGATGTTGAAAGTATCGAGGGCATAGACGCCATAATAGGTCGTGTTGCCGGTCAGAAAGGTTGGCACATAGCCGATCGTTCCCATGGTTTCGATGACCGAGCCTGACCCCGGAAAAGCCCCGTTGCCGACGACGAAATCGGGGAAGATCGTGCCAAGCACGCTTTTCGCGGAAAAACTCAAAAGGCTGCGGTCGACGCTCGCGCCAAAGGTGAGATAATTCTCATGCCCAAAGAATTTGTCATTATCGGTTGCTTGCAGCGCGGTGCCAAAGGTCGTCGCGTGGATAGAGGTGTGGTCGACCGTCCCATATACCGCGTTCGGTGAAAATAGTATTGGCTTGCCGTTCTGATCCGCAATGACGAAAGCGTTTCCGTCCGTCACTTCGGGAAAATTGGTTGAGTTGAGACAAAGATCCCCGGCAAATTTTGGGTCGGGAAGTAAACTATTGGTCGAGCACTGGAGAAGATCCGCGTCATTGCCGTCGATATGATGCTGCTCAAAAGTGCGGATATAAAAATTGCTTAAGATGGACCATTGCGGGTTGATGTCGAATTTTCCGTTGGCGGCAATGGTGCCAGCCGTGTTGACGGTGGTCTGAGGATTGGTAAACACGGCGCTATCGCCCTCTTGGGCAAGCAGCTCGACGGGCGTCGGGCCGATGACGCCCAGCGTGGTACGCGCACCCGAGGCCGTAAAGTGAAGCTCATTGCCTTGCGCGCGGTAGCCGAGATCGCCATAGAGCCGGAAGAGCGCCGAGGGCGAGAAAAGCCGCCAGCCGCCGTCGCGCACCGCGTCTCCCGTGATATAGAGACCATAATCGTCGACCTTTTTGCCATATTGAAACGTCCCGCTGACGCGGCCAAACGAGCCGCCCATAGTTTGCGCTTCAAAGCCCTGCCAAAGAAAACCGTTCTTCATTTGCAGGCTGACCGCGCCGCCAAGCGCGTTGAGGCCAAAGACCGGATTATTCGTAAATACCTCGGCGCTGTAGATCGCTTGCGGTGGAATGAGATCCCAATTGACGGTGTCGCCAAAAACTTCGTTGACGCGAATGCCGTTTTCGTAAACGGCGAGGCCCTGCGGGGTGCCTTGACGCGGCGAAGCCTGAAAGCCGCGATAAAAAAGATCCTGTGAGAATGGGTTGCCGTTGATGTCAATCGACACAGCCGCAGGGACCTGCTGCTGCAACGTATCCGTCACGCTTGGCGAATTGGTGCGAGTAAAAGCTTCGGCAGGCACGGTCTCGACTTGCGCGGGAATCTTGTCGCGATCTTCGCCGCCGCCGGGCAAGGGTGAGGTCGCAACCACCTCGATTTCCGGCAGCTCGATAGCTTCACCAGGCGAGGCGTTCTGCGCCAATCCTTGCCCCGAAGTCCATGACAAAGCGGCAAGACTAAGCGCGCCAGCACGCAGGTTTCTCCAAACGCCGGACATTCGCCCCACTCGCCCAACAGTTCTGGCGCAACAAACTCATGCAGACAATCACGACCAAATTCCGCTTTGAAGCCACCGATTGCATCGCCGCGACCCAACCGGGCATGAATTGGCAACGACACTCCCGATCGTTCCTCTCACTGCTTGTCGGCGATCCAGCTTTACGACCCGCGCAACCTCGCCGCCCGGCGAACAGGGAAATTCCTAGGCCGCGCTGAAGCAAAAGCTGGAAAAGAATACAAAATTTTCGGGCAAGATGACATTTGTTGTCACCTTGCTCCAGGCTAGAAAGTGGTGCCGCCGGTAAAGCGGAAGAACTGGGTTTGGTCGGCGGAACTCTTGGTGATGGCCTTGGCGAAGTCAAATCGGATCGGTCCGAGCGGCGAGGCCCAGATGATCGAGCCGCCTGCAGAGGTGCGCACAGTCCCGTGATCCCCGCCGACCTTAACGCAATTGCTCTGAGTGAAGTTCAACGCCGGGAATTGGTTTCCGCTGCCGACCTGAGTTAGCGGGGGAATACAGACAGTGCCAAGCGGCAAGGCGAATGGAACCTCCTGGGCCTGCAAGGTCGAGAAGGGGAACACCGTTTTTCCTTCGAAGCCAAATAGCGAGCCCGCATCGGCAAAGATTGCTCCCTTGAGGCCCAAGTCTTTCGGGACACCGAAGATCGGGAACTGAACTTCGACGCTCGCTCCCCAATATTTGGTGCCGCCGAGCGGATTGCCCTGCGAGTTTGTTCCGAACGGCCCGAGCGTTATGTCACGGGGACCGAGGCCGAAAGGAGCGAACCCGCGCACAAGGCTAGGTCCAAGGTTAAAGTTATCGACAACGCGCAAGTTGTATCCACCGAAAGGCTGCAGGTCGCCAGCCTGGAGATGAACGAGGCCGACAATCTGATCGTAGATATCGTGATAATAACGAAGATCGCCGGTCGTGCGCAAATAGCGCGCGTCGCCGCCCGCGCCGGCAGCATCTTGGCGCAGTTCGGCAAACAGGCCTCCCGTTGGCGTCTTGATGTTATCGAGCGAATTGTAGCCAAGGGAATAGCCAAACTGGGAGGTCACGAAGGGGCCTTGCGCCTCTTTGATCGCCAGCGATGCTTCGCCATTCGTCAGGCAGTTGTAAAAGAAGCTCGCGGGAATTCCATTAAATCCCGGCGTTGTGAACGGAAGGATGGGATTGGTGCAATCGTTGAATGGGAAAGACGTGTCGTTACGAACGGACACGTCCTGGCGGAAAATCGAATAGCGCGGTGAGAACGACAACTCTTCCGTAATCGGCAAACCAAGCCGCAGCGTTCCGCCGAAAAGGAAGTTATTGTACAACGCGAACTGGTAGGCATCGGTTTTCTTGGCATAAAGATCGAAACCCGCGGCGACCCTCTCGCCGAGAAAATAAGGCTCCGTGAAACTGAAGTCGACGCCCCGGCTGTGTTGTCCTTCTGAAACCGCGAGGCGCACGAATTGGCCGCGGCCCATGAAATTGGAATCGGACACCGAGACTTCGGCGATAAACCCTTGTGTGGTGGAATAGCCTCCAGACAAGGACAAAGAGCCCGTCGGCTGGTCTTCCGCTTCGACGACCACGATCACCCGGTCTGGCGCCGAACCAGGCTGGTTGGTAATCTTCACCTTCTTAAAATAGCCAAGATTGTTAAGTCTGCGCTCGGCCCGGTCGATCAACACCTTATTGTAGGCATCGCCTTCGCCAATTTCGAACTCGCGGCGGATCACATAGTCGCGCGTTCTCGTATTGCCGCGCACTTCAATACGTTCAATATAAACGCGAGGGCCTTCATCCAGAACGAAGGCGATGTTCACGGTGCGCGTTGCCGGGTCGCGGTCGCCGCGCGGGCGCACCTGGGTGAATGGGAAACCTCTTTTGCCGAGCTCCTTGGTCAAGGCGTCGACGGTTTTCTGGACCAAATCGCCATTGTAGATTTCGCCGGCCGAAAGCCGCACAAACTGCTGCATCGACGCGCTATCCACGCTCGGCAGGTGGGATTCAACACTGGCCGAACTCACCGTGTACTGCACGCCCTCCTCGACGGTGATCGTGACGATATAGCCGCCTTGCGCGGCGTCGAACACGGCGTCAGAGCCCACGACACGAAAATCGGCATAACCGTTTTTGAGATAGAAGCGGCGGATAAGTTCCAAATCCGAGGCGATTTTATCGGGATCATAGACGTCGGAAGTCTTAAAGAACGAGAATAGATTCATTTCCGTCGTCTGCATGAGATCACGCAGCTTGCCAGCAGAATATACCTGATTGCCGACGAAATTGATGGCCTTCACGCCGGTCTTCTCGCCTTCATCGATGGTGAAAACGACATCTAATCTTCCGTTCGGCAAATCGACGGTACGGGCTGTAACCGCAGCCGCCGCTCGGCCAGCGCGGCGATAAACATCCTTGATGCGCTCGATATCCGCGTCTACCATGGCCTGACTAAAGGGACCGCGCGACTTTGATTGGATCTCGGCCGCGAGGATATCCGTCTTGATCTTGCTGTTGCCTTCGAACGCAACACGATTGATCACGTTGTTTTCAACGACGGTGATGACGACGCTGGCGCCAGCATGCCCAACCTGGATGCTGGAAAACAGCCCGGTCGCATAGAGCTCTTTGACGCCCTTGTTGATAGAGGCCTGGTCCGAACCCGTAAAATAATTCGCAATTGTTTCGCTATCGACGCGCTTGTTGCCCTTGACCAACACATTCGCCGCATAGGCCGTGAAGTTTGCAGCGCATAGCAATGCCAGCGCGGCGGCCGCGACGGTAATGCGGCTAAATGACATACGCCCATATTGCATTGGAAAACCGGCCCCTACCTGCACGAACGCTCACTCCAATCTTGCCGCAAACCGATTGGTACAAGTCATCTTTACCAAAACGGTGAAGGCTTCCCTTGCTGCCCGCCGCCGGAAGTTGTTTTGACCAGCTTTGCCTCGGCGCTCAACTCAAGTTTCCTACTACCTTACGGTTTTTGCGAGATTGTGGCAGACAAGACACGCATCCCGTGAGCAAATGCTTAACGAATAGGGTTAACGGTCCGCACTGATTCACCGCGGACCGCTCCAAATGCAGCTGTTGCTGCTCCAATTCAGCTATTGCAGAAGCGATATGGGGCCTCAGCCGGGCGTCCCAGCCGGACAGATCATCCCCAATGCATGAGTTGGCGCGTCAAGCGAAGGATGTCATTATAGGTCGCAAATATCATCAGCGACGTGACAAGCATTATGCCGATCTTGAACCCAAACTGCTGCGCCCTTTCATTCATAGCCTTGCCGCGCATTGCCTCAACGGCATAGTAAACGAGGTGTCCGCCGTCGAGGAGCGGAACCGGAAGGAGATTGAGCATTCCAACCGAAATGGACAGAATTGCGGCGAGGTTGAACAAAGCCGCAACGCCGATCTTGGCCATCTCGGCCGAAACCTCTGCGATCCGGATGGGGCCAGAAAGCTGGTCGGCGGATTCCTGCCCGGAAACCAAGCCTTTGAGATAAATGCCCGTGCGCGCCACCACATACCAGGTCTCCGATACGGCGAGTCTGACCGAGTCGACGAAACCGTAATTCTGAAGATGCGAATTTTCCGGCTTGACCCTGGATTGGATGCCAAGCACGCCAACCCTCGCGGTGCCGAAGGAAGTTGCAACATCGCGCCGCCGTGGCGTCGCGAGGAGCTCTATCGATTTCCCTGCCCGTTCGACGACAAACACGAGCTGTGTGTCGCTTGACCCCTGCACGATCCGCTGCATATCTTCGAAACTATCGATTTTGGCGCCATCGATTGAAACGATGAAGTCACCCGGTTGAAACCCCGCCGCTGCTGCGGCGCTGTCCGCCGCGACGCTGTCGACGATAGGGAGCAGGATCGACTTGCCATACAGGTAAAATATGCTGCTGAAAATTGCGATCGCGAGCAGGAAATTCGCGACCGGCCCCGCGGCAACAATGGCCGCTCTCTTCCAGACTTTTTGGGCGAAAAAACTCACCTCGCGCTCCTGCGGGGACATTTCATCCAGGGCGGGTTCACCCGGCATCGAGGTGCTATTGCCCTCGCCAAAGAATTTGACATAGCCACCAAGAGGCAGAGCCGCTAGTCGCCAGTGCGTGCCGCTGCGGTCATTGTAGCCAAAGAGCTCAGGTCCAAAGCCAAGCGAAAAGGCTTCGACCTTGACCCCGCACAAGCGGCCGATCAGAAAATGGCCAAGCTCGTGGAAGAAAACAACCAAGCTCAAGACAAAAAGAAAAGGTAAAATATACGCTGCAAGCGACCAAAAAGATGTGAGCATGGACATTTGAACTCCTGGTTCGCGTAAGCAATGTTTTCTTCAAAGACTTCAACACGCTGCCAGTATTGCTCCAAAAACGTGCCCCAACCTGATGTAGATTGGTCCTGGGCGGTTCATCCGTGGCCGGCTCGGCCAACTCCGGCCAAGTAACCTTGCGCCAATCGCACGCGCCCGGCAATCGCGGCCTAACCAAAACATTCACGGCGAGGACAAATTTTCCTTGGCCGTTCGTTGAAGCGGCATTTTGCATATGTGCATCAAATCGTCCATCGCAAGTAGTTTCGTATCTGGTCCTCTCCTTGAATTCCACAGCTTGTCCCTTAAACTTTGTACATAAGGGCAAGAAAAGACAATTCGTCAAATGAGTAAATAGCCGTTACGGCAAGATTAAGCGGGTAAATTCGCCCGCCGATTTACATATCATCGCGTTCCGGCAAGTACAACCTCCTGCCGTCCAAGGGTTGCGCGGGTTTTTTCGCGCACGGCGCGGTCCAACCCGAGCGCATCGGCAATCGTTTCCGGCTCACGCGCGGTGCCGCCGGCGAGCGCGGAATGACATGCCTCTTCCACCATCTTTGCAATATCGCAAAACGGGATAAGCCGGTGCAAGAACGCATCGACCGCGACTTCATTGGCAGCGTTCATGACGGTTGGCAGGCCTTGACCCGTGCGCAACGCTTCTATCGCCACCCGCAATGCCGGGAAACGGTCCAAGTCGGGCCGCTCGAAGGTGAGCTGGCCGGTGGCCGTTAAGTCGAGTCTTCGCGCTGCGGTAGTTCTGCGTTGCGGAAAGGAAAGACAATGACCTATCGGAACTTTCATATCGGGCTCGGCTAGCCCGGCCGTGACCGAACCGTCCGTGAAGGCCACGAGGCCATGAACCACGGATTGCGGGTGCACGACAACGCTCAGCCGTTCCGTGTCGATTCCAAAAAGATGACCGGCTTCGACGAGCTCCAGGCCCTTGTTCATGAGTCCGGCGGAGTCCACGGTCACTTTTCGGCCCATTGACCAGTTGGGATGCGCGAGCGCCTGCTCGGGCGTGGCCCTGGCTATGGCCGCGCGCGTCCATGTCCGGAACGGTCCGCCGGACCCGGTCAGCGTAATCATCTCGACCATATCGAGGGTTGCGCCGCCCAACGCCTGGAACATCGCATTGTGCTCGCTGTCGACGGGAAGCAGCCGCGCTCCAGGGTCCGCCCCCAGGCGCATAAAGCCCGCCCCCGCGCAGACCAAACATTCCTTGTTGGCGAGCGCGACGGTGCGGCCGGCGGAGACGGCAGCGAAAGTCGGCCTCACGCCCGCGGTTCCCGCGATTGCCGCCATCACGATGTCGGCCGGGCGGAGCGCGGCTTCGATAACTGCATTCGCCCCCGCCGCAGGGGCGATCGAGGTTCCGGCGAGGGCTTCCTTGAGTTGGGCATATCCGGCAGGATCGGCGAGCGCGGCGAATTTTGCGCCAAGCTCTCGGGCGGCTCTCGCCAGCTCGAGGGGATCCCGTCCCCCGGCGACAGCTTCAACCCCAAAAGCTCCGCCCGAGCCAGCAATGATCTCGGGTGTCGATTTGCCGATCGATCCGGTCGCC
>CAYWHF010000030.1:0-11860 GCA_964457695.1 uncultured Methylocapsa sp. | reverse complement strand
TTCGTCATGCAGGGCAAGCTGCTCGGCCAATGCGGCGCGCAAATCCGGATCATCGTCGGCAATCAGTATTTTTAGAACCTGGGTCATCGATTAGTCCTTAACGAACCCGGCGACATTCCGTTCCGTAACCACCACGGAATCAAACCGGTTCCATTGGCCGCACGGCGCCCCCTTTCCCTTTTGTCGTCTCTGGTTCCTGCCGGTTAAAGTTTTACTGTGGCACAAAAAAGGGCAAGACCAATATGCGCTTATCGCGGCTGCGAATCGCGGTTGATCGCACCAAAGTATAAGGATTCAGGAAATTTCTTGCAAAAATCCGGCAAAACCCTTCGCGGGCCAAGGTGGGGCCAAGCGTGGCCTGTGCCGAATTATAGTAACGCGGATGCCGCGCTGCGGCCTGGCAAAGGAAAATCTGGGTAGATTACACGCTGGCGAACTGGTGGTTGCTTGTGCCATCGGGCGAGCGGGGATCAGCCGCGCGAAGCGGGAAGGCGATCGCGCAACACCTGCGGGAACCTTTCGCCTTCTCGGCGGCTTTTTCCGCCGCGACAGGGGTTTGCGCCAGGCCTGGGCGTTGCCGATAGCCGAAACGAAGCCCAGCGATGGCTGGTGCGACGATCCTGTTAGCCCGTCCTACAATAGGCAGGTCACCTTGCCCTGCCGCGGTTCCCACGAAAAATTATGGCGCGAGGACCGTCTTTACGATGTCGTCGTGGTGCTCGGCTACAATATCCGGCCGCGCCGCAAATTTCGCGGCAGTGCGATTTTTCTCCATTGCGCGAGACCGGATTTCGCGCCGACCGAGGGGTGTGTCGCGCTTTCCCTCGCGGATTTGCGCCGGCTGTTGCCGCGGCTTTCCGCAAAGGCTGTCTTGATCATCAGGTAAGGGCCGGTGCGCCTTTGTCTCTAGCCTTGGCGGTTTTTTTCTGCGCGGATGAAGCTATTGCCCAAAGCGCGCGCGAAGCAATGGAAGTCCCAAGTGCAGGCTCCCGTCTCGACTGAGCGATCGCCCGGGCAAGCGTATCAATTGCTTGCGCAAGGGCGGCCTCTGTCCAGGCGCGCACGTGCTGTTCAAAAAATTCTCTTTGCTTGAACGCCATGAAGCGGGACGGATCACGAAATGATCCTGAGCCCTCGTCCGCGCAAGAGCGCGCGAGATGCAGTTCCAACGCGTGGCGCAGCGCCGCCGGAAGCAGCCCATGATAATCCCCGGCGCCAGCAAAAATATGCTGCAGACCGGTGTCGAGGCCAGCGAGTTCGCCCTGAAATGCCTTATTCACCATTTCCTCGGCAATGAGGTTCGATGCGTCGCAAACGATAGCGGCAACATGATCGAGCGTGATTTCGCCCGCGCCATGCGCATAAAGCAGGAGCTTTTCAATTTCGGATCGGGTCGAGAGCCGGTCCTGGCCGAGCTGGGTCATGAGAAATGCCTTGGCTTCCGGAGCAATCGACATTTTCGCGGCGCGAACCTCTGCCTCGATCAATTGCGCGATGTCCTTTTCGGCGTCGGGAAAGCATTGGATTGCCGCGGCGCCTTTCGCACGCTCGCAAAGCGTCCGCAGCGGCGCATCCTTCTTCAGCGCTCCGGCTTCAATAACAATGGTGCAATCGCGCGGGGGCAAAACAAGAACCGGCTCGATCGCCGAATGAAACGCCCTTCCTTTTGCTTCAATCCAAATGGCCCGCCTTCCGCCGAATAAAGGAACGGTATTGGCTTCGTCGGCCAGGCGCATAGGGTCGGCGGCAAGGTCGTCGCCATCGATCCGCACAAGCTGGAAGGGATCCTTTGGATCATCGACGGCGCGGGCAATGACGTTTCGTGACCGCTCGGTCACAAGTCCGGTATCGGGTCCAAAGACGAGGTAGAGAAAAAGGTCCGCTGTGGCCTTGCGGGCAAGGAATTGGTCGGCTTCGTGACTCTTGACTGCGACCACAGCATCCTCCCCGCAAACTTCGCTGGCGCCGTTACCGGAA
This sequence comes from uncultured Methylocapsa sp., assembly GCA_964457695.1. GTDB lineage: Bacteria > Pseudomonadota > Alphaproteobacteria > Rhizobiales > Beijerinckiaceae > Methylocapsa. The sequence goes on along the minus strand of CAYWHF010000030.1, from coordinate 9,883 downwards.
GAATAGCTTAGCGAAAATCGCGAACATCCTACCAACCTGGTATTAAGAACAATTATTGAATCCTATCATCCATGTCAGAAGCGACAATTTCGCTTCGACACTTGCAAGCCGGTTTTCGAAGCTTGCGACTTCTTCCGCTGCCGCCGCTGCTTTATCTTCCGGAACATTCGCTTCCTTTAAAGCGAGATAGAGTTTCGATAGCATGAGAGCCATTTCGATCTCTTCACGAGATCACCGGATTTCCTGGTTGCCGGAACAAGTGCGAGCGTCACCGTATCTCAAAATGAATTAACCAGCCCTACCATATGAGTGTCAGAAAATACATTGCGTCTTGCCGGTCGACACTTTCTTTATCCTTTGGCAAGCGCCGATGCGAGACGAATCCGGAGCTGTTCGGCGAGCGTTTTTGCGGCGCGTGTTTCCGCGTCGCGCGCGGCGCGAAGATTGGCGAATCTTTGGCTCGTCCGGTCGTAACCCTCTAGCGCCGTCAGCTTTCCAGCCGCGACCGGCTCGCCGCCTCCCACCGGCAACAGCTGATAGTCCGCATAGACGACAATGTTTGCCGCCGTGGGATAACCGGCTACCGTATCGAGCAGCGGTGTCTGCGGGGTTTCAAGCAGCGTCACCTTAAGGTGATATTTTGCCGGCACCTGCGCCCCTGTGCCATTTAGCGCGAAGATCAGCTCATTGCCAAGATAATGGCCGGTCCGGCCTGGGATGTCGTCTACCTTTATGGCCTGCAGCTCTCCCGCGACATCGCCGCCCGCGGCAAGCGAGCCATAGAGCGGCTGAATACAGCCGGAAAGGGTAAGGCCCGTCACAAGCACGACGAGCGCGCGCAAAACGACGCGGCCAAGCGGCCGCAATTCACGCAACGACATTGACGATCCTTTGCGGAATGATGATGATCTTTTTTACCGGCTTGCCGTCGAGGGCGCGGCGGACCGGATCGAGCGCCAGCGCGCCCTCCTCGATTGCTTCCCTGCCCGCATCCCGCGCGACAATAAGGTCTGCGCGCTTGCGCCCGTTGACCTGCACTGGAAGCAGGATCGTGTCTTCGACAACGAGCTCTCGGTCCGCGACGGGCCAGGCCTCTTCTGCCGTCAAATTCGCATGGCCAAGGAGCGCCCAGCATTCCTCTGCAAGATGCGGCATCATCGGTGCAACCATGAGCACCAAAATATCTGCGGCCTCGCGAAACGCCGCGCGCACGTCCGGCGCGATATTCGCATCCTCGATCGAGCCAATCGCAGATGAAAGCTTATTTGCAAGATCATGCACCTGCGCAACCGCCCGGTTGAACCGCAGCCGCTCGAGGTCTTCCTCGACCTTGATCAGGCTCATGTGAACCGCCTTGCGGATGTCCGTTGCGGCAGGAGAAAATTTTTCGGGCAATTGTGTTCCTGCGGGGGCGGCAATTTCGGCGAGCTCGCTCGACAAGCGCCACAGACGCTGGACGAATTTCGCCGCCCCTTGCACGCCTTCCTCGGTCCAGATGACATCGCGCTCGGGCGGCGAATCGGACAGCACAAACCACCTTGCGGTATCGGCGCCATAAGTCGAAATGATGTCGTCCGGGTCGATAGTGTTCTTTTTCGACTTCGACATTTTTTCGATCGCGCCGATTGCGGCTTCCTCGCAGCTCTCGATATGAAAGGCGTGGCGCCCCTCGGGGCCAGCCTCGATCCTGATATCGGCTGGATAAAACCATTCGCCGGACGCTGCGCGATAAGTTTCATGCACAACCATTCCTTGCGTGAAGAGCCCGGCAAAAGGCTCTCTTATCGCGCCAGCATAACCCGAGGCCTGCATCGCCCGGGTGAAGAATCTTGCGTAAAGCAAATGCAAGATCGCATGTTCGATGCCGCCAATATATTGATCAACCGGCAGCCAATTGTCGATCGCTGCGGGCGTGGTCGGCGCATTCTCGTTCCAAGGATCCGTGAACCGCGCAAAATACCAGGAGGAATCGACAAAAGTATCCATCGTGTCGGTCTCCCGCGTTGCAGGCTGGCCGCAGGCGGGACATGAAACATGTTTCCAGCTTGGATGCCGGTCGAGGGGGTTGCCCGGCTCGTCGTAAGAGACCTCTTTGGGCAATTCGACTGGCAGATCTTCGGCTTTAACCGGCACCATGCCGCAGGCCTCGCAATGAATGACGGGGATCGGGCAGCCCCAATAGCGCTGGCGCGAAATCCCCCAATCGCGCAGCCTGAAATTGATCTCGCGCCGCGCCTGCGGACGGTTGCCGAGCAGTTTTGTCTCAAGGCGCCTTGCGACTTCCTCCTTCGCTGCTTCGCTCGTCATGCCGTCGAGAAATTGCGAATTGATTAATAAGCCGTCGCCCACATAAGCGGTCGTGCCGATTGCAAATGTCTTGGGGTCTTCGCCCGGCGGGCAGACGACCGGCGTATTGCCAAGGCCGTATCTGTTCACGAAATCGAGGTCGCGCTGATCATGCGCAGGGCAGCCGAAGATCGCGCCGGTGCCATAATCCATCAACACGAAATTGGCGGCGTAGACCGGCAAAAGCCAATCGGGTTCAAAGGGATGGCGTGCCTTGAGGCCCGTGTCGTATCCCGTCTTTTCTGCCGTTTCGATCGCCGCGGTGGAGGTGCCGCCGCGATGGCATTCCTTGATGAAGGCGGCGAGATTTGGATCGGTCTTTGCGAGTTTGGCCGCGAGCGGATGATCGGCGGCGAGAGCCAAAAATTTGGCGCCAAACAGCGTATCGTGCCGTGTCGTATAGACTTCGATGTCTTGTGCGGCTAACCCTGGCTTCGGCAGCAGTTCGAAGCGCAGCGAAAGGCCCTCGGAACGCCCGATCCAATTGGCCTGCATGAGCCGGACTTTTTCGGGCCATCGCGGCAGATCGCCGAGCGCGCTTAAAAGCTCGTTTGCGTAATCCGTGATCTTGAAAAACCATTGCGTGAGTTCGCGCTGCTCGACGAGTGCGCCGGAGCGCCAGCCGCGCCCGTCGATCACCTGCTCGTTGGCAAGCACGGTATGGTCGACCGGGTCCCAATTGACCTTGGATTTTTTGCGCACGACAAGGCCCGCCTGCAAAAAATCCAAAAACATTTTTTGCTGGTGCTTGTAATAAGAAGGATCGCAGGTTGCGATCTCGCGCGACCAATCGAGCGACAGGCCCATCGATTTGAGCTGCTTGCGCATCGCCGCGATATTTTTGTAGGTCCATTCCGCCGGGTGGGTCTTGTTGTGCCAAGCGGCATTCTCGGCGGGCATCCCAAAAGCATCCCAGCCCATGGGATGCAAAACATTGAACCCCCGTGCGCGTTTATAGCGGGCGATGACATCGCCCATCGTATAATTTCGAACATGCCCCATATGGATGCGCCCGGAGGGGTAGGGAAACATCTCCAGCACATAATATTTTTCGCCCGGATCTTCGTTCCGCGTACGAAAAATTTGGCCCTCTTCCCAAATCCTCTGCCATTTGGGTTCCGCAATACGGGCGTTATAGCGTTCAGGGATCATGCTTTGCGTTTCAATAGGAGGCGAGGTTTCTTTCAGTCATAATCCAGCATGCCGCGCGGCAAAAAATCGAGTAAAAGCCTGTCCGCGCGAAAACCAACCTTCGTTAAATCCACAGCGTCTCGCCGGTGGCCTCTGCTATTCACCCAAGCTCATGCAAAACACCCGGCCAATGCTCCGGCACCAGGGAACTCTCATGAATTCGATCAACGAGTTCTGGGTCCAAGGGTTGCTAGCCCATTTGGTAATTCAACGCGAGCAATCGCTCCGTGGATCACCATAGCACGATCGCGCAAAGCGTCGATACGCCCTTATCGCTTGAGAACGTCCCCGCCCGCCTTCGAAGTCATTCGGATAGCGGCCAATTTGGAACGCGCTTTGAATACTTTATTCCTGATACAGCGCCCACATAAAACTCACACCGTCACTTGGGCGCCGAGCTCGACGACACGGTCGGAAGGGATCGAGAAGAAGTCGGTCGGCGGGGCCGATTGCCGGACAAGGGCAATAAAGAGCCGGCCTTGCCACGAAGGCATTTCGGATTTTGGAGCGGGTTTTATGCTCCAGCGCCCAAAGAAGAAGGAGGTCGTCATAATGTCGCATTTATGGCCGGACTTGCGCATCAGAGCGAGCGCCGCAGGCACGCGCGGATTTTCCATATAGCCGAAACGCAAGATCACACGGGTGAAATCTTCGGACAGTTTTTCGACTTGGAAACGTTTGGCGAGCGGAACGCGCGGCGTATTTTCGGTCAAGACCGACAAGATCCACACGCGGGAATGCAGGACCTTGTTGTGCTTGAGATTGTGCATCAAGGAAGAAGGTGCGATCTCCGGCGAGCTTGTGAGAAAAATCGCCGTTCCCGGCACCCGCATCGGCTTTGATTTTTCCAGCATCTTGATGAGATCGGGTATCGGGATCGAATCGCGCTTGAGTTTTTGGGTGAGAAGATGCGAGCCGCGAACCCAGGTCCACATCACGACCATGCCGCCGGCTGCGATCAAAAGCGGCACATAGCCACCTTCGACGACCTTCATGAGATTGGCGGCGAGAAAAGCGAGGTCGACGGCAAGGAATGTGGAAACAAAGGGCGCGGCGAGCCATATCTGCCAATGCCAGCATTTCCACACGACGACGAAAGCAAGCGCGGTGGTGACGACCATCGTGCCGGTCACCGCAATGCCATAGGCGGAGCCGAGCGAGCTCGATGTCTTGAAGAAAACCACCAGCAAAAGGACGCCGATCAGCAGCAGACGATTCACGCGCGGAATAAAAATCTGACCTTCCTGTGTCTCCGAAGTGTGCAAGATAAGCATCCGCGGCAGAAGCCCGAGCTGGATTGCCTGGTGAACGACCGAAAAGGCGCCGGTGATGACCGCCTGGCTGGCGATAATCGTCGCAATCGTCGCAAGCACAACGAGCGGCAAAAGCCCCCACCGCGGCGCAAGAAGAAAGAAAGGATTTTCCACCGCCGCCGGGTTGGCGAGGACGAGCGCCCCTTGGCCGAGATAATTTAAAATCAACGCGGGAAGCACGAAAATCAGCCAGGTGGCCTGAATAGGCCTTCGCCCAAAATGACCCATATCCGCATAAAGGGCTTCCGATCCCGTGACCGCAAGGAACACGGAGCCGAGCACCATGAAGCCAAGCAAACCATGTCCGAGGAGAAATTTCACGCCGAGGAGCGGATTGAAAGCAAAAAGTATCTGCGGCGCGTCGCCAATATGGGCCGCGCCAAGGTATCCGATCGTCAGAAAAAAAACCCCCATGACGGGGCCAAAAAACGCCGCGACACCCGCGGTGCCGCGTCTTTGCGCCCAAAAGAGCGCGGCGAGGATGACAATGGTGAGCGGCAGGATATAAGGCGACAAAATCGGCGTCACGAGCTCGAGACCTTCGAGCGCCGAGAGCACCGAGATCGCCGGCGTGATGATCGCGTCGCCCGAAAACAGCGCTGCTCCCGCAACGCCAAGAAGAAATATAGGCGCGCCGCGGCGGCCGAGCGCCGAATGGGCGAGCGCCATCAAGGATAAGGTGCCGCCTTCCCCCTTGTTGTCGGCTTGCATGAGAAAAAGCACATATTTTGCCGTCACGGTGAAAAACAGCGCCCAGATCAAAAGGGACACCGTGCCGAGCACGCCGTTTTCGGTGACGCCGGTTTCCTTAAAATGATTGAGCGATTCCCGCAGCGCATAAAGCGGGCTCGTACCGATGTCGCCATAGATGACGCCAAGCGAGCCAAGCGCTAAGGCCGCAAAGGCGGTTTTTTTTGACAAATGTGAATGGCCCGCCTCCTTTGGCGGCGCTGACGGACCCCGTTCCCGCGCGATCTGTTGCACCATTCAGAAATCCTCAGTCGCCTCCAGCATGAGCTGCCAAAAGCGCCGGAAATAGGTTGCTGCAACGCAATGTAGTCTCTTCCACTGCTGCCGAGAAGGGGCGGTCCGCTTGAATGCAAACACGCATAAACCTGCTCTCGGTTCTGGACAGCAATGGGGTTTCGATGAACACGAGGCGCGGTTGGGCACCGTTTTGACAGCTTGTGCCTGGCATACCCGGACAAGGCAAATATGGCGGCTAACGTAAGTACGCAGCTTACGAATATCTATGGATATCAGAAAATATTCGTAGACGGATTTGCGGCGACGGACTAAGGGATCGCCTTTCGTCCCGGCGGTTGCGCGGTGAGCTTGATCTGGGCATGGAAAATCTTGAGCTGACGTGCATTGCAGACCGTTCGAACCCGCCACTAGCCGAGACTGCGCGCGGTACGGAAACCGGTGTTTCGCCAAACCTTGGCGCTGGCAAACCGGGCAAAAAGCAGGAGCCGGTCTACTCGCGGCGGGCGCAGAATCTGAAGCAAAAGGTTGATTCGAAGAAATATAATTTTAGGACGACGGAAAATTTGAATTTTTTCGTGAAAAGATGAAAGAGCGAAAGATGCTTAAATCCGTATATTTTGCTACAGCGATCGCGGGTGCTATGGCGATAGTGTTCTCTCGTCCAGTATACGCGGAACCGCAGACCACGACTCTGCCGGACTATTCGATCAAGAAGTCTTGCCAGGTATTCGCGGGGCATCCTCGCTCGCTGGCATTGTGCTTATTCCAAGAAGCCCATCATCGTGGTGAAGCAACGGGAATGTGGGCAAGGACACCCGACCCTGAGCGCGGGAAATGCGCCGAACTCGCCGGCATGTCCGAGCGGGAAAAATATCAGGTACTGTCGCGCTGCTTGCGGGCAGCAATCTCGGAGGCCGCCTGGAAGGATGCCGTGGGCAGCATCAAATAAGCCGCCGCGCAGTTTCGATTTTGAGGATGATCGCCGGGTGAGCAATAACAAGCTATATTTGTGGTGGGTTTTGCGGCATTGGCGCACCCGGTGTCGCACCAGCGGGAGGGGTTGGTGTCGCGCCAGCGGGAAGAGTTACGGCAGCGGGGGCCGGGGGAAATGTTTTTGCAATTTCCGCAATAACAAATATTGTTCCAATAAGCCCAGCAAGTGATAAAATACTTTTTTCGTTTTTGATAAGCTCCTGTAATGCAGTATCGTAGAAAACACAAATCGTTAAAACAAAGAAAGGAACTAAAGTAGCTCCGTTTAAACGATCAACAACCACTTCTCGCGTTGACGGCCACCCCCCTGCCGCTAAAATATCGGAGCGCAACCTTTAATCCAGCAGTCGCAATCGCGACCAATACGGTCATTGCTTGGATTGATTTTAATGTTTCCATATGAAATAATCACATATATAAACATTAATCCGAGCGATGCGGCCAAAAATTTATGGCTCTCGTTCACTTCACTGAGAGTAAGTCACTCCTCCTCCTCTATCATAATTCACTCCTCCTCCTCTCAGACCAACCATTAACCCATACACAATTATTATTAACATTACACCTGCAATCTAAAGTCGTGTCGCGTCAAGCATGGGAATTCCTCGCAGTGTGACTGTGACTAACCCATATAAAGCAAGATTCTGCCGTGGAAAGAATATATGTGCTCTTACCTCTCTTCAATCGTGATCTGGACAAAACCATTACTTCTCAAAGCGAGCTTGCTGAATAATTTAGAGCACGATGGCATTTCTCCGAAAACCCATCTTGCTCTAATACCGTGGCTCCAATAAGAATTTTGGTTACTGGTTTTGGACCTTTTCCAGGCGCGCGCCTAAATCCTACGGCGCTGCTTATCGGCGCACTCGAACGCCAAAAGCCGAGGTTTCAGCGCTTCGGCGTTGAACTCCAATGCGCCGTGCTGCCGGTTCATTATGCCAACGTTGCATCAATCCTCCAGCACCTCGACGAAATGTTTGAGCCCGCCGTTATCTTGCATTTCGGCCTTGCCGCGGGGCAGAAATTTTTGAGCGTAGAAACCCGCGCCTTCAACCGGCTGAGTCTGCTTCACTGCGATGTTTCCGGCGCACGCGCACCCTGCCGCGCGATCATTCCCGGCGCGCCCTCAGCGTTGCCGGCTACTTTTCCGGGCCGCGAGATCGCGGCGGCGCTTTCCCGCGCAGGTCGCCGCAGCCGCCTCTCGATCAATGCGGGTGCTTACGTCTGCAATGCGACGCTCTATCTGTCGCTTGCACGCTCGCGCGCAAGCGTGATCGGCTTTATTCATGTGTCGCGTCCGCGCCGCGTTCACGGCAAGAAGAAGCCGGCGCGCACTTGGCGCCCGAGCCGAGATGACCTCGTCCGCGCCGCGCTGATCGCGATCTTGCTCAGCGCACGCAAACTGCGGCAAATCGCGTGAACAAACTAAAGTGATTGATCCACGCCCGCGCTTGACCGCGCGCTTTGTCTGTCTTAGCTCGAAGGAATGGACCATGCCGAACCAGCTTTTTGGCTCCCGATCCTGCAGATCGTCTGGATCGACATTCTTTTGTCGGGCGACAACGCCCTCGTCATCGCACTTGCGTGCCGCTCATTGCCCGCGGAACAAAAAAGGCTCGGCATTTTCCTTGGTTCTTGCGCGGCGATCGCATTGCGCATTGCCTTTACCCTGCTTATTGCCGAATTGCTTGGCCTGCCTTTCGTCAAGATTGCGGGCGGCATCGTCCTGCTATGGATCGCGATCAAGCTTGCGAGCCCAAAAGCGTCTCAAAGAGAAATCCACCCGGCCAAGAGTCTGTGGTCCGCCGTGCGCATCATCGCGACGGCCGACGCGGTCATGTCGCTTGACAATATGCTCGCCGTCGTGGCCGTGGCAAAGGGATCGAAACTCTTGATCCTTTTTGGTCTCGCCTTGTCTATTCCGCTTCTCATCTTCGGATCGGCCTTGGTCCTCGCGCTGCTCAACCGGCTGCCGATTCTCGTTTGGGCTGGTGCCATTTTGCTCGGCTGGGTCGCGGGCGATCTCATCGGCTCCGATGCTGCACTGCCCACTTGTCTGCGCACGCATTGGCCAGGCTACACCGCATGGGATGGACCAGCGGGTGGGGTACTGGTGGCTGCGGCTGCCTCGCTGCGCCGCTGGCATCGAGGCGCGGCGAAAGAGACGTGAGCTTGCCGCATTGTGCTCGTGCGGCAGCTTTGTCCGATTCGTTTTTATAATAATTCCAAAAATGTTTCACGTGAAAACATTTTGTCCGGTCCGGGCAGAAATCCTTACAAAGCCGCATACGTCTCGCGCATTGAGAGACGTAGGATGGCACGGAATTTTGGTATTTTTGGGTGGCAAGATTCAGCTCACACACCCGCTTGGGAGTCCGAAAGCAATCACGGTTGCGTGAAAATTTCGACTAGCCAACCCCACTAGCTTAGGGCCTATCACTTTCATTGATTCGTGAATCGAATCAATCAATTTCCTTGCTGCTCTTATCTTGCATAAGTCTTTCAAACCCCGCCGACCCGGAGAGTCAGGCAATTTGCCTTACCCAATGGCGGCGAGCAGTAACTATAGAGAGAGGTTCATGACATGAGCTTAGTAACTGGAACGACACGCGCCGGCGAAGTCGCCGCTGTCGCCGAGAAGCCGTTGCTCGATGGGAGACCGGTGATCTTGGGAGTTGCCGCGATATGCATCTTCTATGTCGGGGTGCGCATCTATGAGCAGGCCTTTGGCCAGACCTATGGACTCGACTCGTTTGCGCCCGAATTCACCACCTACTGGATGACCATCCTCTATATCGAGGAGCCGGTCGAATTGATCACCTTCCTGGCCTTGGTCGGCTGGATGTGGAAGACCCGCGACAAGGACGTTGCGCAGATTCAGCCGCGGGAGGAAATGCGCCGCATGTTCTGCCTGCTCAGCTGGATCTTTGCCTATGGGGTGACGATTTACTGGGGCGCCAGCTACTTCACCGAGCAGGATGGCACCTGGCATATGACGGTCATCCGCGACACCGACTTCACGCCTAGCCATATCATCGAGTTCTATATGAGCT
>CAYWHF010000029.1:0-11935 GCA_964457695.1 uncultured Methylocapsa sp. | reverse complement strand
GACGTGACCCTTTTGTCTGATCAGCCTTCCAACGCAGATCAAGCGCCGCGCAATGGTTGGAGAGGCCGGCGGAACAGCGGAAAAGTCTGCCTCCAGTCCGCAATGTACCACGTGCACTTTAGGCCAATACTGGGGTTCCACCAAGCTGTAGATTTGACTGCGGCCAAACGAGCTGACGGCAACCACAAATTCGCAGCATCTGACCTTTTCCGCCAAACGAATGATTTTCGCCTTCTCGAATTCCTCCGGACCGTGGATCGTGAAACTCCATCGCGGCCCGCCCAAAGCATGCACTAGCATGGCGACCGTCGCCGAGTTCGTGCCAAAGTGAACATGTACATGCTGGATATCGGCGGCGCGAAACCATGATTCGATCCGGCACGCCTCGGCCAGGTACACCAAGTGCACCGATAACGGACGATCGGCACGGCGGCCGATGCGCCATACAAGCGACAATGCCCGCAATAAACGGACAGGCCGCAGGAGCGCCATTCGCGCCAATGCAATTATGAGATAAGGTGCTCCACCCCGGAGCGCATAGCGCGTGCAGCCCTGTTCAAGCTGGTCTTCACGATCCGGCAACACATCATTCCAACCGCGAAGCGATATACGCATGATACGAATCTCTTTTCGCTCAAGAGCGAGTATTTCGCGGCGAATAAAGCTATGGCTTACCTTCGGATAATTGTTTATGAGATACGCGATTCGCATTTTCTTATCACTTGTATTCAATCAATTGTGCGGTCGGGCGCGAGATGCAGCGGCGCATGAACCAATCTGCCCCCAGCCCTCAGGAAAGCGGCTTAACGCCTGGAACATCGCCAACAGCGTGCGATTGTCAATCAGTTTTGAATCGATCTGGCCCTCTGTCTGACCGTTTGACGCTGGATGATCGCGGCCCTCTTTGTCTTTCGGGATGCCGGTGGCGAAGGATGCATTCAAGCTTGCGTTGGCTTCGGCAATCTACGGATCGAGGTCAGGCGCGATTTTCTTGCGCAACATGGCATGGAAAACCGCTCGACGAGTTTTCGGGTCTCGACGAGCGCGGGGGAACCAGCCTCAAAGGCAGCAACGCTGACGGATTCAAAAGCCTGCCTTCAATCCATTGGTTGACTTTGCGCCGCCCGATAGGTCAGTGCCAGCGTCCAGCCCGGACTGTTGACTCCACTGCATGCCGGACCCCTAAAGAACTATCTATATGCGCCAAGCCAAAAGACGCGGAAACGCAAAAAATCACTCGACGCAGCAGCCTCATGTAAAGGACCGCCTGGCTCAAATTGTGACCTCGCGCCCTTGACTGAGATTGCGGCACTGGCGGACGCGCTGGCCCCCAGTTTCTATCGCACTTAAAATAAAAATCCGCCGGTATTACTTTCGACCGGGCGGACCCTTGTCTTTGGAACGGTAAGGTTTCGGGCCACAATCGGACAACATTTTTTAATTTATAGCGTTGCATTGAACGGCTGGTCCGGGTCTAGGCATGTGCACCTGGCAAGGACACCGCCTTACGATTGCAATGAACGTCAACTGCGCCTGTTGCGATAACGCCGGATGAGAGCATTGGTTGAGCTGTCGTGGGCGAGATTTGGCTCGCCGCCAGCTTGCAGCTCCGGGATGATGCGACTCGCCAATACCTTGCCGAGTTCCACGCCCCACTGGTCAAAGCTGTCGATCGCCCACACCGCGCCTTGGGTAAATACGCTATGCTCATAAAGAGCTACGAGGCTGCCAAGACTTTCAGGCGTCAGCGCATCGGACAAAATGACATTGGTCGGACGGTTTCCCTCCGTCACCCGGAACGGCAACTGGAAAGCGACAGCGCCCTCTGCTGCCAGCTCCCCGGCCGTTTTGCCGAACGCGAGCCCTTCCGCCTGCGCAAAAAGATTTGCCATCAGAAGATCGTGATGATCCCGGTATTGGCTGAGCGGCCGGAAAAGTCGGATGAGATCGAACTGAATAAGCTTGGTTCCCTGATGGATTAGCTGGTAGAAAGAATGCTGACCATCGGTGCCCGGCTCGCCCCAGATAATGGGGCCGGTCTGATAATCCACGACCCGGCCTTCGAGATCGACATGTTTGCCGTTGCTCTCCATTTGCAACTGCTGCAAATAAGCCGGAAAGCGTGCAAGCGCTGCCGAATACGGCATGATTCCGATCGTCTGTGCCGCGAAGAAATTATTGTACCAAACGCTCAGCAACCCGAGCAGCACTGGCAAGTTCGCGGCCAAGGGCGCCGTGCGAAAATGCTCGTCCATGGCGTGAAAGCCCGAGAGCATTTTGCCAAAATTTTCCGGGCCGATGGCGAGCATGGTCGATAGGCCAATCGCGGAATCCATGGAGTAGCGGCCGCCAACCCAATCCCAGAAGCCGAACATTTGCGCCGTGTCGATACCGAAGTCTGCGACCCCGCGGGCATTAGTCGAGAGTGCCACAAAGTGCTTGGCCACCGCGGCGTCGCTGCCAAGCGCCTCAACGATCCAGTTACGCGCCGTCGCGGCATTGCCCATCGTCTCCAGCGTCGTGAAGGTCTTGGAGGCCACGATGAACAAGGTCTCACTTGGATCAAGATCCTGGGTTGCTTCGTCGAAAGCAGCGCCATCCACATTAGCGACGAAGCGGAATTTCATTGAGCGGTCGCTGAACGCGCGCAACGCGAGATAGGCCATCTCGGGACCCAAATACGAGCCGCCAATGCCGATATTGACGACATTTTTAATTGGCTTGCCGGTATGTCCCAGCCACCTCCCATCACGCACATGCGCGGCGAATTCGCCCATACCGTCGAGAACCGCGTGAACATCGGCCACCACATCATGGCCGTCGATCCGCATGACGGATCCCTTGGGTGCGCGCAGCGCCACATGAAAGACCGCACGCTCTTCGGTAACGTTGATCTTGTCGCCGCGAAACATCGCATCGCGCAGAGCCGCGACACCGCGTTCTTCCGCGAGCCGCAGGAGCAACTTCAGCGTCTCTTCGGTGATGCGGTTTTTTGAATAGTCGAGATAAAGTCCTGCCCCTTCCGCAACAAACCTTTCGCCACGGGCGGGGTCCATCGCAAACAATTCGCGCAGATGCAAAGACTTGATCTTGTTGTAGTGGATCGCCAGAGCCTGCCACGCCGGCGTCGCTGTCGGTTTGATTTGGATCATCACTTGTTCCCGGTCGAGGCTAGACGAGAGCCTTGGACTTCGTTCCGATTGATTTCATCAAGTCGGCCCAAGAGTCGTCGAAGGATTTTGCGCCTTCTGTCTGCAACTTGCTTGCCAGGGCCTGAACGTCAATGCCAGCCTTGCCATGGGCTGCGACGGTCTCGTCGCCGCCGCCCCCGTCGCGCGGCAAGGTCTGTTCGACAATGCCATGCTCCTCAAAGGCAAGCAGCGTTTCTTCAGGCATGGTGTTGATGGTGTTGGGAGCGGCAAGCGCGCCGATATAGAGCACATCGGAGGCCTTTGGATCCTTGGTGCCCGTGCTCGCAAAGAGCAGGCGTTGGGGACGCGCACCATGCGCCGCCAGCCGCTGCCACCGGTCGGTTTCCAGAAGATCCCGGTAGCTCTTATACGCCTGCTGCGCAATCGCAATTCCGAGCTTGTCCCGCAAGCTTTCTGGAACCTTGTCCATGGTTGCCTTGTCCCAGCGGCTGATAAAAAGCGAAGCGACGGAATGGACAGCGAGGTTCTGCCTCGCCGCGCACCGCCGTTCGAGCCCCCGCAGATAGGCGTCGGCCGCAGCCTCATATTGCTCGCGCGAGAAGAGCAAAGTGACATTGATCGGAACACCCGCGGCGATGGATTCCTCGATTGCCGGCAAGCCCTCCCTTGTGCCGGGAATCTTGATGAACAGATTTCGGCGATTGGCCTTCGCATGTAGCGCCTTTGCTTCGATGGCGGATTTTTGCGAATCGTAAGCGAGCAGCGGCGAAAGTTCGAGCGAGACCCATCCATCTACCCCATCGGTATTCTCGTGAATGGGCGCAAAGAGATCTGCCGCCTGAGCGAGATCCTGGATCGCAAGCTCGAAGAACAGCGCCTCGCCCGAAAGCCCGCTCCCGACCAGCCGCTGTATTTCAGTGTCATAGGAACCACTGCGGGCGATCGCATGATCAAAAATGGTGGGGTTCGAGGTCAAACCGGTGACCGACAAATCGTCTATGTATCTCTTTAGCGTGCCTCTGGTGAGCAGGTCGCGCGTAATGTTATCGAGCCAAAGACTTTGGCCGAGATCATGCAGTGCTCTTGTTGCTTTCATGGTTTCGTCTCCCTTTCAGGGTCACGAATGCAGACAAAGCGAAATTATTCAGATCGCCGATCTTATCCAATTGAATGTCAGCCGGCTGGTAGCCGGAAAGACTAGCTCTATCCTGCGCGTAATGGCCTTGCACCGGGAATACGGTGGTCACGCGCTCGCCCCAGAACTTTTTGACCGCATCGAGGATACGCAGCTTATCGTCGATCATGACATAGCGCTTTGCAGGATAAATGCGCTCCACTTCGGCAAGTTCAAGCTCCTTGTGGATATAAATGAGCACGCGGCCGTCAAAGGCGGACCATAGCCCGGAACGTGCGATCTTGCGAGGCTGGAACACGGCATCGCCATCGGAGAGGATGACCGCCGGGCCCCATTGCTCCACGTGTCCGATGGCATCGCGCGCGCCCGGATAAAGCCGGTCGGCAAAGGGATAGTCGACGAGCCAGCTCGCCATAAGAAGCACCTTGGGATCGTGCATTTTTTGAAGCCGGAAGCGTTCCAACGCGGCGAGATAGTCTGCATAGCCGAGCTCGCGCCGCAGCTCCTCGAAAATATCAAAGTAGAGATTGCAAGCAGCGGCGCCATAGGCTTCGGTCAAATGCGCGGCCAAATCCGTCTGGACGCGATCGTTATCGAGCAGCGTGTTGTCGACATCGAAAAGAAAGACAATGTTATGCGGTGTGGTCATGGACGCGGCGCCGCCGGCTGCGGGTTGTGCCAAGGGCCGTGCGGACCGATCAGCCGGTCAGCTTCCTCGGGTCCCCAGCTGCCCTGTTCGTAGGCGATGAGCGGCGCGGCATCGTCTAAGACCGCCTCTACGATGCGCCATTGCGCGTCAACAATGTCGTGCCGGCCAAAGAGATCGCCAATACCGCGCATCGCGTCGCCAAGCAGGCGCCGATAGGGAGGCATAAAGGCGGCCGCCTGCTCGGTGAGGATCAGCTCGACGTCTTGGCCTTCCATCCGCTCGCCCGGTTGTTTCACCCTTAATCCCATTGCAATGTTGACATCCGGGCTGATCCGCATCCGCATATAACCCGATGCGGGCGGAATGACCTCTGCGAAGCTTTCCCGCGGGGGCCTCTTAAAATCCACCATGATCTCTGTGGCCGTCGCTCCAAGCGCCTTACCTGCCCGTATATAAATCGGCACGCCGGCCCACCGCCAGGAATCGATAAAAAGCTTGGCGGCGACGAATGTCTCGACGGCCGATCCAGGCTTGACGCTGGGAACCGACTGATAGCCCCGATATTGGCCGCGCACGACATGCGCCGCATCGAGCGGCCGCACGGCCTTCAGCAAGCCCGCCTTCTGCTCTCGGACGGCGTCATATTCCTCGCCGGTTGGCGGATCCATGGTGAGGCTGGCGAGCACCTGGAGCATGTGGTTCTGAAACACATCGCGAATGGCGCCCGTCTCATCATAGAATTTACCGCGATCCTCGACACCAAAACTTTCAGCCATGGTGATCTGAATGCTGTCGACGTAGATACGGTTCCATACCGGCTCAAACATGGAATTCGCAAACCGCGTATAAAGTATGTTCTGGACCGGCTCTTTGCCGAGGTAGTGATCGATCCGGAATATGTTTTCCTCCGGAAAGAAGCGGGCGAGAATGCGATCGAGCTCGCGCGCCGAGGCTCTATCGCGGCCAAACGGCTTTTCGACGACAAGGCGCGCGTCGACTCCTTCGCCGTGTTTTGCGAGACCCTCGGCGACAGTTGCAAAGAGGCTCGGGGGAATGGCGAGATAATGCAGCGGTCGCCGCGCGTCTTTCAGTTCCTGGCGCAACTGCGCATAGGTCGCGGGATCGTTGTAGTCGCCATCGACGTAGCGGAGCAGCGTTATGAGCTTGTCAAAAGCTTTACCGTCGATGCCGCCATGGTTGGAGATGCTCTCCTTAGCGCGCGACTTCAATTGCTCGAGCGACCAGCCGGCTTTGGCCACGCCAATAATCGGTACATTCACTCCCTCGTCGCGAATGAGGCCTTGCAAAGACGGAAAAATCTGCTTGTAGGCAAGGTCACCCGTCGCCCCAAAAAAGACGATCGCGTCGGACACCTTGTGACGCATTTAAGCCGTTTCCTTAGCCGGGGGTTTCTCGATATGGCCGCCGAATTCGTAGCGCATGGCCGAGAGCAGCTTATCGGCGTAGTCCGCGAAGCCTCGCGATTCGAAGCGCCCAAATAATGCCGCGCTCAGGACAGGGGCTGGGACTCCTTCGTCGATTGCCGCCTGCAAGGTCCAGCGTCCTTCGCCGGAATCCGAGACACGGCCTTGGAAACGTGACAGCTCCGGATTTTCGCGCAGCGCGGCAGCGGTCAAATCCAAGAGCCACGAGCCGATGACGCTGCCGCGCCGCCAGACCTCGGCGATCTCCGCGATGTCCAATTCGTAGCTATATAATTCCGGATTGCGTAATGGAGTCGTCTC
Organism: uncultured Methylocapsa sp.; assembly: GCA_964457695.1. Lineage (GTDB taxonomy): Bacteria > Pseudomonadota > Alphaproteobacteria > Rhizobiales > Beijerinckiaceae > Methylocapsa. Next base: position 5,254 of record CAYWHF010000029.1, on the reverse strand, counting down.
GGCATCTACCTCCCGGCTTGCAAGGCCGGCATTGGCGTTTTTTACAATGTTCAATCCTTCCGCATAGGCGGCCATGATGCCATATTCGATGCCATTGTGGACCATTTTGACAAAATGTCCCGCACCACTCGGACCGCAATGCAGAAAGCCTTGCTCGGCCTGGCTCGGCTCGCCCGTGGCGCCACGCGTTCGAGGCGCATCGAAAACACCTGGCGCAAGGCTCCAGAAGATGGGATCGAGGTACTGGACGATGCTGGGCTCGCCGCCAATCATTTGGCAGTAACCCCGGTCTAAGCCCCACACTCCGCCGCTCACGCCCACATCGACATAATGAATGCCCGCCGTTTTTAGCTGAGCCGCGCGGCGGATGTCATCATGGTAATAAGAGTTGCCGCCGTCGACCACGATGTCGTCCGCCTCAAGAAGAGGAGTCAGGGAAACGAGCACGGGATCGACGGCTGCGGCTGGCACCATCAGCCACGCGGCGCGAGGCTTTGACAGGTTCTTTACAAATGCCGCCAGATCGGTCGAGCCTTTCGCTCCCCGCTTGACCAACTCCTGGACAGGCTCCGCGTGGCTATCATAGACGATACATTCATGGCCCCCGTTCATGAGGCGGATCGCCATATTGGCACCCATTCGACCCAGACCAATTATGCCAAGCTGCATTTGACTTCCCCTATGAGCGAGACTGACCCTCCGCCAAGCGCGATACTCCTGCCGCGTTACGCATGGCAGTTTTGGCTGCTGCTACGGCATGTTCCGCGTTGAACCCAAAATGTTCGGCGACAATTTTCATCGGTGCCGACATACCAAAGCTGCGCATTCCAAGAACCACGCCGCATGGTCCGGCATATCGCTCCCAGCCGATTGGCGAGCCTTCCTCCACCGTGACCCGCGCCAGCACGGCCGGCGGCAGCACGCTGTGTTGATAGGCGAGATCCTGGGCATCGAAGAGCTCCCATGACGGCATACTCACCACGCGGGCGTTGATATTTTCGGCAGCAAGAAGATCGCGCGCGATGAGACACAGCGGCACCTCGCTGCCGCTCCCGATCAGGATCACATCCGGCACGGAACCCGCGGTGTCGGCAAGATTATAAGCGCCACGCGTCAGTCCGCTTGCAGGAGCATATTTGCTCCGGTCGACGATTGGCAGCGCCTGACGTGAGCAGATAAGAGCACTAGGGCGGTCTTTCAGCCCCAAGATGAAACGATAGGCCTCGGTCATTTCATTGGCATCGGCGGGTCGGATAACAATCATACCTGGAATTGCGCGCAGTGAGACGATCTGCTCGATCGGCTGATGCGTCGGGCCATCTTCGCCGACGCTGATCGAATCATGCGTCCAAATATGGAGAACCGGCAAATCCATCAGCGATGCCAGCCGGATCGCGCCGCGCGCATAATCCGTAAAAATCAAGAATCCGGATGCGAAGGCGCGCAGGCCACAAAGTGTCATGCCGTTGACAGCAGCGCACATGGCATGCTCGCGAACGCCGAAATGGAAATTTCGTCCGCGATGGTCGCCGAGTTGACCGCCGGCCTGGTAGTCGCCGGCAAATTCGAAGTTGAGGTGGGTCTTGGTGCTTGGGGCAAGATCGGCCGCGCCGCCCGCAAGCCATGGCACCCTTTCGGCCACAGCGTTGAGAATCTTGCCGGACGCATCGCGCGTCGACATGCCCGTGGCGCTTGGAGCAAAGGCTGGCAGAGCGGAATCCCAGCCATCCGGCAAGTCACGCTTCTGTATGCGCTCTATCTGATCGCCGAGATCAGGGTATTGCGTGCGATAGCGGACAAACGCCGCGTTCCACGCCGCGCGCAACGCCGCACCCCTCGCGCCGAAGTTTTTGTGGAAATGCGCCCGCACGCCATCGGGAGCAACAAATGATTGGTCTGGATCGAATCCGAAAAACTCTTTTGTCAGCCGCACTTCATTTGCGCCAAGAGGCTCGCCGTGAGCAGACGGGCTGTCCTGCCTGTGAGGGGCGCCATAGCCTATGTGGCTATGCACAATGATGAGCGTCGGACGATCTTTGTTATTGAGAAACGCTTGATAGCCGCGCTTTAACAATTCGAGGTCGTTCGGATCGGTGACACGCGCGACGTTCCAGCCATAGGCAAGAAACCGCGCAGCGACATCTTCCGTGAAAGCGATATCGGTGTGACCTTCAATCGTCACGCGATTGCTGTCATAGATCCAGCACAGGTTAGAGAGCTGCAAATGACCGGCCAAGGACGCCGCTTCGCTCGCGATCCCTTCCATCATGTCGCCGTCGCCGCACAGCGCATAGACATTAAAGTCGAAGAGTTCAAACCCCGGCCGGTTAAAAGTTGCGCGCAGCCATTGTCCGGCGATCGCCATGCCGGCGCTCGTTGCCACGCCTTGACCGAGCGGCCCGGTCGTTGTTTCGACTCCTGTCGTCCAACCATATTCCGGATGTCCTGGGCAGCGGCTGCCGGCTTGGCGAAAAGTCTTGATGTCTTCCAACGTGACCGCGTCGCGAACCAGCCGTTCGTAGGAAGGATTGGCTGCCCTAATACCCGTGAGATGGATGAGGCTGTAGAGCAGCATCGATGCGTGACCGCTCGACAAGACGAAGCGGTCTCGGTTGAGCCAATGAGGGTCGGCCGGATCGTATCGCAGAAAACGTTGCCACAGCACATAAGCGGTTGGTGCCGCATCCATCGGGGTTCCGGGATGGCCAGAATTTGCCTTCTGCACGGCGTCGACGGCCAGCACGCGCATGGTATTGATCGCCAATTGGTCAATATCGGTATCACGAGCCATTCTTCTGCCTCGAGTTGCCTCAAATCGCTAGATGGCGGATTAGCCCGCGCCGGATGCTCGTCAGCTGGGGCTCCTGGGCTTGTAGCACGCCATCAGGGCGATGACAGCTGGTATGCAAACCCAAGAACACGAATAACGACTCCATGTTCGGGACATTGGGGGTACTGTCCTCCCCGCAAAGCGCAGTGCACACAGATTCATTAACCTCTTTTGACGGAATCAGCTAACCGATTCTTGAATACGCAGGCTACGGCGTTTTGGGCCTCTTGTTGAATCTGCCGGAGATGACCTTCACTGCGAAAACTCTCGGCATAGAGTTTATAAATATCCTCCGTGCCGGATGGCCGCACGGCAAACCAACCGTTCTCGGCAATCACCTTGATACCACCGAATGGATGACCCGTCTCCGGAGCCACGGTCAGCTTTGCCCGTATCGGCTCCCCTGCAAGTTCCGCTTCAGTCATCTGAGCGGGCGAGAGTTTCTTGAGCAACTCTCTCTGCTCGGCTGTGGCGGAGGCGTCGATCCTCTCGTAGAAGGGCACGCCCAACTCGTGCGTGAGGTGATCGTAGATTTCGCTCGGATCCTGCTTGGTTTTTGCTGTGATTTCGGCAGCAAGCAAACCGAGAATGATCCCGTCCTTATCGGTCGTCCAGACCGCCCCGTCTCGCCTAAGGAAAGAAGCTCCAGCGCTTTCCTCGCCGGCGAACCCGAGCGAGCCAGCTATTAGGCCATCGACGAACCATTTGAACCCCACGGGTGTTTCGACGAGTTTGCGGCCGAGTTTTGCGGCGACGCGATCGATGATGCTGCTGCTGACAAAAGTCTTGCCGATGGCGCAGTTGCGGCCCCAATCAGGACGATGCTCATAAAGATATGAGATGGCGGCCGCAAGATAATGATTGGGATTCATGAGACCGCTTGACCGGCTTACGATTCCATGGCGGTCGGCATCGGTGTCGTTGGCTAAGGCAACGTCGAATTTGTCGCGCATGCCGACCAACCGCGCCATTGCATAGGGCGACGAGCAATCCATTCGAACTTTGCCATCCCAATCGACCGGCATGAATCGGAAGGTTGGATCGATCGCATCGTTGACGATCGTTGCCGCTATGCCATAACGTTCGATGATCGCTTGCCAAAAATGGACGCTCGCCCCGCCCAGCGGATCGATACCGATCTTTACCCCGGCTGAGCGGATCGCCTCCATGTCAACGGCATTGGCCAGGCCGGCGATATAGGAGCCAATGTAGTCGTGGCGGTGGACGCAAGGCGATTTGCGCGCGCGGTTGTACGAGATTCGTCGCAATCCCTTTAGCTTCTCTTCGAGAAGCGCGTTTGCGGTGCGCTCAATCCACGCGGTAACAGTGGTATCGGCTGGCCCGCCGCTCGGCGGATTGTATTTGAAGCCGCCGTCCTCGGGCGGATTATGCGACGGGGTGATAACGATCCCGTCGGCAAGACCGCTCTCGCGACTCTTGTTGTAGGTCAGGATCGCGTGTGAAACAACAGGTGTCGGTGTGTATCCTTCGCGCTCGTCGATCATTGCGTTGACGTCGTTGGCAGCGAATACCTCGAGCGCGCTTGCTAAGGCAGGTTCGGACAGAGCGTGTGTGTCGATTCCGACGAACAGCGGACCAGTGATGTGACTTTGGCTCCGGTAACGGCAAATTGCCTCGCTGATCGCCAGGATATGGGCTTCATTGAAGGCGTTGTCGAAGGCAGAACCGCGGTGACCCGAGGTTCCGAACGCAACGCGCTGCGATAGCACCGTGGGGTCAGGCTCACCGGCGAAGTACGCCGTCAGGAGCCGCGGCACATTGACCAGCATCGATGGGTCGACAGTCTTGCCAGCGAGCGGGCTTATCTGGCCAGTCACGTCATTGTTCCTTCAAATCCGAGGCTCGATTCCCCGTACAGGCTCAGCAGGCGCAATTTAGAGTCCAGAAAGGGGTCTTGTAGATCCATCGACGATCCGTACTTCATTTCTCGCCATCGTCCGCCCAGGGGCAAATTTACAATAGGCCTGGTCAGGAGCATTGTCATGGCGATTTGGGCTTGTGAGCCGGTTCTCTTCGGCAGAAAAGCTTTTGAACTATTTTCGGCCTCAATCCGCGCGTTCGGCAATCGGGCGACAGCCGCACCCATCATGGCCGTATTTCGAAACAGGTCGGCCCCTTTACACGCGGGCTCCTTGTCAAGGCGGCCTGGGCTTCAGCCAAAGGACCAGGGCGGCTGCATGCCTTCTTCCCGCGCGTCAAAGCGCGCCGAGGTCAGCAGATCGCAGCTGTCGCGACGGTGCGCAAGCACCGCAGACGAGGAGCGACAATAAAGGCTTCGCCGCCGCGCCAAGCTCATGGCGTCGAGAGCCCCGCCCTGTTGCAAGACCAGCCGCCCGCGCCGGGTGTGGCATGTCAACCTCCATAGGCTTGCTGCGTTGCAGCAATTCTACAATGGGCTGCGGC
>CAYWHF010000028.1:3674-12021 GCA_964457695.1 uncultured Methylocapsa sp. | reverse complement strand
CGCGCGTTTTCGCCTCTTCAAACAGCCGCAAGGCCTCGCTCAAATTCGCAGCGAAGAATGACGGACCCTCGATGTTAAGAGCAAACGGCTGAAGCGATCCCCAGCGCCCAGTTTCGGTGAGGCCTACGGCGTAGAGCACGGCGAGGGGCACTTCATAGCGCTTCGCCGCCTCGCTCATTTCGCGTTCGCAGACATTTGCTTGGCCCGCGCGAGTGGGAGTTCTGGCGTCATAAATAAAGCTCCCCGTCAGCAGCACGAATGCGATGAGCGTCCTTCGTGTCATCTTCCAAAATTGGGTGCGAATGGGATTTATCTTCGCGCATTGACGGACGATCATGGGCAGTTGGGCCTCCGTTGGCGTGATCGGCGTGTTGCTGTTGGCTTGTACCGGTACCCGTGGCTTGCCCCGGTTGCGGCGCCTGCGAATCAGCAGTCTGGATCACCAAGGTGCCGACCGCATAGCCGGCCGATTGAAGCTTGCGGCTTAACAGTTCTTTGTCGTTCCCGATGAGCCGCACGGTTTCCGGCCGTTCGGCAGCGACTTGAAGTTCGAGCCTCGGTCCCGTGAGGCGCATTTTGACGGTTACTTTGCCCAGATTCTCTGGTTCGAGTTGCAAGTGGAGAATCTGAACGCGCGAGACAGAAAGAAGGGTTTTATCCGCCCTCTCGATCGCGAGGTCCGGTTGCGTTCCAACACTCTTTGGAACGGTGCCGCCGAAGTCAGCCGGGGCAGCAATGGAATTCGCGATCTGCATCGCCGGCGAGAGCAATTTGGCCGAAACCGGATCATCGGACTCGTCGAAAACGGCGGGCGTAGCCCGAGGGGGCGCAAATCCCCCATTGCCGGGCACGTCCGTCGGCTCTGCACGAACGCTCTCGCGCTTCCCGTCGATCGGCTGCGCCTTGGATGTATCGATCCCATCGTAAGCGATCTTCAGCGGGCTCTCTTTTGCAATTGCAAAGCCGCCAATGCGGCTGGGACGCGGGCGAAGCTCATTCGATGCAGCAATATTTTCGGAGGGTGCAATTGTGGAGGCGGGGAGCAAATCGTCCCGCTCATTGCCGGCAGACGCTAAGCTCATCCGCAAGGGGAATGCCAAAGAATCCTGGACACACTTGTGCTCAACCGGAACGCGCGCAAGCTCGGTTTCTTGCGGTTCAGGACCGGACGAATCGAAACCCGTGTTCGTGGGCGGCGCGATATTTTCCTGGGGATCTATGGTACCCTCAACGAGGCTGGCACTGAATGCCGCAAATTTTCCGGCGGGCGAGACTTCGGCGCGGGAAATCAAGTCGCCCGGCTCAGCGACAGCGGACGCCGAGGCCCGGTCCGAGGGGCTAACCAAAGACTCGGAGTTCCCGTTAGGCTCGACTGGAATTTTCGCGAATCGAGGTCCGCCGATTCGTGGATCTAGGCTGTCGCGAATAACATCCGCGGTTTGCGGTTGCGCTTTTCCCGGAACCGCGTCACCGCCAGCTTCGCCGGCTTGCGAAGAGAGTCGGTTCAAAGCCGCACTTTGCCGGCTAGGAAAAAACTGATTGGCCGGTGGCAATTGAGTCTCTTGACTGGCGGCGGTAACCCTGACCGTCATAAGCTGCGCAACGTACGGTTCGCGATCCCTAATCGCATCGACAGAAAAACTTTTTTCGAGATTGTGCGTTTCTGTCACAAGGCCGTCGAATCTGCCGCTCGCCGCGACTGAGGCGTGTCCGGCCGCAAAAGCCACAGGGCTGCCGTCGTCGCCCTCAGCGGCGGGAAACAAATCCAGCTGTTTAGTTTTCGATGATGCTCCGCCCAGGACCCCGACCGCCAACAGTCCCGCCTCGTTTGCACTCACGGACAGCGAGCCGCTCAGTCCGGGCATCGGCTGGCGAGGAACTTGCCCCGTTGCTTCAATCGGGCGCGGCGCTTCGGCGGGCAGGGGTGGACGTACCGTTGCGATCATCGCGATATTTGCGGAAGAGTTGGCGGCAGCCTCGTCGAAAGTTTTCGTTCGCCCAAGGGGCTTATCATAACCCGCAGGCAAGCTTTGCGGTGCCGGACTCGATGTTGCATCCCCGAGCTGGATTGTTGGCTTGGGGCGGCGGCCATCATCCGGCTGGCGGAATTCCGGCGGAATAGCGCCTGCGGAAAGCATAGGTCCCCGTGCAGCCAACACGTTTGTCCCGGGCCTGCTCACGGCGGCGCCCGGCGTCATTGGATCACGCGGCTTAACCTCGCATTCGTCCAGGGCCGATGTTCTTGGGGTCAACGGTGTTGATACGCCCGGCCTGGCCCCAGCGGAAAAGTCCGGCCCTGCCAAGTGCTGCGAGGGGGCGACCGTATCACGCGTCTTTCCATCCAACAGGTTTGATTGAGCGTCCCGCTGAACCAAATCGGCGAGATGGCCGCCAAAATCGGCTGGGGGGATCAGGCTCGATTGCGTACCGTTTGCGCGGCCCGATTTCACTCCGGCAGCCGAGCCCGCGGTTTCAATGGCCGCCAGGACTTGGCTTAACAACCTGCCAATATTATTCACGGCGATTTCACTTTCAAAACGTCATCGGTCTGACCAAGCTTTTGCTGCACAATATCAATGAGCGCCGCCGCCGAAGCGCTCGCGCTGGATGGGTTGGACGCAATCGGCGCCTCGGCTGCCGCCGGTCCGCTTGCCATTGTGGAGGGATCGGCAATCAATTTGGCTAGCGATGCGGTGGCGTCCTTAAGCTCAATGTCTTGCCGCGGCAGCTGCCGGCCGTCGACCAAACTGAGTTCTTCAACGCTCGTTTCAATTTGGCCAGTCAGCAAATGCGCCGCCGCCATGTAGAAATCCGCCCGGGCCCGTTCGGAAGTGCCGTCCTGCGACAATTGCTTCGCTTTCATGGCCGCAACAAGCGCGGCGCCCGCTTTGCCGGTGATGATACCGCGGCGGCCGATCTGCAAATAAAGCCGGAGCTGACTTGCGGGTTCGAGCGTGCCAATCAGTTTTTCAATCTTGGCCAATTCATTTGGACCCGCAGCAAGGCTGAAATGAATGACCGCCTCGGCGAACTGCCGGCGAAAGCTGTCGAAATACTCAGAATGCGGGAAACGCCAAACATATTCTCTCGATAGATCCGCAAACTTATCGATGTCGGATATTTCTTCGGCGAGAACGAGCGCGCGGCGCAAGGCTGCCTCCTCGACAAGCGTGCCCGGCAGCATGACACGGGCTTTATCGAGAAGCCGCAACGCCTCGCGCGGATCGTCCTTGGCAACCAAAGCCGACTGGATCATCGCGATGTGTCCTCCTACGGCCGGCGCTAACGTCGACGCGTCGATCTGCGATAGGCTTTTTTTTGCGTCTTCATGGCGGCCCTCCGCATAGGCCAGCGTTGCGCGCATGAGTTCGAGGTCTGGCGCCGGACTGAGCCCAATTTCAATGACCTTTCGAATGACCTTGGCCGGACCGCCGCTCAATGTATAGACGACGGCCGAGCGCGCGTTCTTGGCGTCCCGCCAAACCTCGGGTTTGGCGGCGAGCAGACGTTCCGAAAGCTGCATTATGACCTGCGGCAATCTCGCCTTGGCATTTGCGTTGCCGAGCACAATTTGATCTTGGATGGCTTGAATCGAACGGACGATTTCGAAGGGCTGCTTTGCCTGCGGCTGCCCCGCGCCCTGGCCCAGCGCAGGGCAGGCCCAGACCGTCGCGACGGCCAATCGCAGCGCGGCTTGTGCGAATCGCCTCATGCCTTATCCTTCCGCAGCAATATCTCGATCCTCCGGTTTTCCGGTCCGTTCGGATTGTCTGGCATTTTTAAGCGGTGATCGGCGTAACCTTCGACTTTTTCAATGCGCTTTTCGCTCACTCCTCCGCGCAACAGCATGTAAAGAGCGATTTGCGCTCGTGCCGAAGATAGCCGCCAATTGTCGTAGAGCGGCGATTTATATGGACGCCCGTCCGTATGGCCGCGAATGACGATGGCACCTGTACCAGAATTGAGCACCTGGCCAAGCTTCTCCATTACTTGAACTGTCTCTGGACGAGGTTTGGCAGATCCGACCGCGAACATCGAAAATTTGACGTCATCCGTGAGACTGACGAGAACGCCCTCCGTAGTTTCCTCGACTTCGATGCGCGGAACATTTTGCGTCTGGTTTTCGCTCTTTAACGCGCGCAATATGTCCGCTTTTATTTTGTCGGCTCCATTCCCGGACGCACGCGACTTTTCCGAAGCTGGCTCGACGCGCGGTTTTTTGGCCGCCTGCAAATTGGCTTCAGCGCCAGGTCCCTGAGATTGAGCCGCCTCATCCTTCTCTGCGGCCGGGACTTGCTCTCCTTGTTGCTGCTTTGACGGGGACTCTTCTTCTTGCGCTGGCGCCGATTTGCTGGCGCTTTGCCTGCCTTGCCCGTGCGGCACGGTGGCAAAGGGATCGGAAAAAGGTTCCGCAGTGTCGTCCGGCGGCGCGCTGGTTTGCTGCGGGGCGGACTCTTTTGCGTCAGGCAGAGGCGCGCTCGCCGCAATTTCTGCAAGAACTGCGTAAGGGTCCCGGAACAATGCAGCTTCCGAATCGGCCATGGCCTTCGACTCGGCGGAAGCCTTTGGATCTACAGTTCTAGGAGCCGAAGACTTCGGCTCCTTCGAATTGGACTGCGATTCCGGCTCCTTGGGGCTCGAGCCCGCTCCCTGTTCCGTATCTTTTGGGTCATGAAACCCCTTTTTTAGCGTGCTCATCTCGACGAGTTTCACGGGATTGAAATATTGCGCGACCGTATGCTTCGTTTTTTCGCTCGTTGAGCTTATCAGCCACAAGACCAGAAACAACGCCATCATCGCCGTCATGAAGTCGGCAAGGGCTATTTTCCATGCGCCGCCATGATGGCCTTCGTGGCCGCCCGCGTGGCGTTTGACAATAAAGATTTCTTTGTGATCGAGGTCCGCCATCGATCACTCCCCGTTTGCTTCGAGGCGAGCGGCAAAGGCTTCTAGCTGCGATTCGATCCAGGTTTGGCCAGCGGTAACCCGCACATCGACCGCCTCATTGAATGAATAATCGAATGTGGCGGAGAGCGGCGACAGCCTATCCCGCAGCGCGGTGAGCAAATCTTCCGGACCGGCAATCGTTAGCGCAGGGCAGTTTTGCCCCCGAACCAGCCCCGAAATAGCCTCAGCAAGCAGGCCGACAATTTTTGCGCGTGCGGAATCGATGACGATAGGCGTAAGGATACGGGCTACACATTCCGCTATATTCGACTCAATTTCTGCGAAGGCAGCCTGAACATTGTGGGCTAATTTTTCGCTTTCTTCGCGCGCCCAAGTCTCACGTTCGGCAGCCAGGCGCAACTCAAAGGCTTGCCTTTCCTGCGCGACTAATACTTCCCGTTCCTCGGCCGCGGCGGCGATACCCCCGGCAAATCCTTCCTCTCGCGCCGCTCGAAGGGCTGCCTCGGGATCTGCGTCTTTCTGCTCTTCCAAAAGATCCGTACCCGTATCCTCGGGAGCAGGCACGCTGCGAAATACCATATTCGCGAGCGATTCAAAATTGGCAAGATAATCCGCAACGGGACGAGGGATCATCCGGCACCGCTTTGATGCAGCCACTGTTTCAATATCGCGACAGCTTGACTTTCGTCATATTCGACGATTTGCGTGAGCCGTCTTTGTGGCGTCCGCTTAGAGCTGTTGGTGAGGTCCTCGATCAAATTGCCCTCGTCCGCTCCCGACCAATTGGGAATCCGATCCCCATGCGCGGCGTTCGATTCAATGTCGGGGATCGAATCGAGCGCCGCCATTTCTGCGAGTCCAGCGTTTCCATTTTGGGGTAAGCTCAAAATCGCTTTTGTCGCCGGACGCAAGCCAAACCAGATCAATAGCAACGCCACGACAAGAATTGTCGCTGCATTGACGACGGTTCCGGTCTGGCGCAGCAACAGTTCGCCGATGTTGGGCGCCGGGTGCGGCCCAAGTTCCTGACCGGCATCGGTAAAATCAACCGCCACGACCTTGATCGTATCCCCGCGTTCTTTACGAGCGCCAGCTGAGGATGCTACCAATTGTTCAAGTTCGCTCACCCGTTGTTCCATAGCGTCCGGAGGCGGCTTACCGCCATATGGAGCGAGCAGGCTCGCCTTATTGACGAGCACTGCGACCGAGAGTCTGTCGATCGCATAGCCGCCGCTGACCGTGGCGATCGTCTTCGACGACACCTCGTAGTTCGTCAATTCTTCCTGTTTCTTATTTTCTTCATTGGACTGCTTGCCGTCGTTCCCGCCGGAGTTTTCCTGCGGCAAATTGCGTTGAACAGTGGCTGGCGACGAGTTGGTGGAGTTTTGCGACAGCTGGTTTTGTTTTACGACACGCACCGACCGCTCGACCCGCGATTCCGGATCGAAAATGGTCTCATTCGTTTGTTTTTTGTCGGTGTTGAGCTTTGCCGCAACGCTGACCTGAAAATTGGTCAGGCCGAGGAAGGGCGCAAGCGTCCTGCGCACATTTTCGACTATTTCGTGCGAGACGGTTTTTTCGAGCGCCAGCATCGAGGCCGGCGCCTCATCCGACCGGTCGTCGCCTGACGAGAGAAGCGCACCATCGGTACTTAATACCGTGACCGCCGCGAGCGTCATTCCGGGGACGGCCGCCGCAACCAAGTGCTGTATGGCCTTGGCCTCTATGGCGGCTTCAGGCGTCTCGGTTCTCACAACGACGGAAGCCGAAGGCGGCTGCCTTGCCCGGCGGAAAGTACCGTCCTCCCCCATGACGATGTGGACCCGCGCGGCCTTGATGCCGCGCATCAACTGGATCGTGCGGGCGAGTTCGCCTTCAAGCGCGCGCACGCGCGTGACCTCCTGCATGAAAGAGGTCAAACCGAGAGAGCCGAGCTTGTCATAGAGCTCATTGCCCGCATTTGGGCTATTTGGCAAACCTTTTTCCGCCAGCAGCATCCGCGCCCGCGCCGTCTCCCCGTAGTGGACAAATACGGTATTGCCGTCAGAATTCACGTCAAAGGGAATATCGGCGTCCCGGAGCGCGGCAGCAATCCTGCCGACATCTTGCCGGTCAAGCCCGGCATACAGGACTTCCGTTGCCGGGCGGCTGAGGAAATAGCCGGCCAATCCGGTCATTGCGAAGACGGAAACGCCGATCACGCCAAGCGCAATCAGCCGGCGCGAACCTAATTTTAAGAGGCTATCCCAGAGACGTTCAATCTGCTCCTGCAGCGCCATTCACCGACTCGCTCATGCGCATCAATTGAGATCCACAATCTGAGGCGGCAAGCTTGCCTGGGCGTTGAAAAAGAGGCCGCGAATTTCATAGAAAACGCGGCCTCTTCTCGCTGTTGAACATTTTTAATCTAACTGACCTTAGGATCAGCCGCCGAACAGTTTTAGGATCAGCTGGGTGTTCGAATTCGCGATGCCCAGGGCTTGAACGCCTAACTGCTGCTGGACTTGCAGGGCGGCGAGCTTGGTGGCGGCCTCATTCATATTTGCGTCGACCAATGCGCCGATTCCCGTCGTCAACGAGTCGCTCAGATTGGATATATAATCCTGCTGAATTTTGAGATTGGTATTCGTCGACCCGAGTACGGTCGAAGCAGTCGTCATTGAAGCAATGGCCACATTGACATCTTTGAGCATATTGGCGAGATCACCCGCTGTTGCATTGGTGCCGCCGACATTGGTAATATTCAAAGTAAGAATCGAAGCGGACGCAAAGTTAGCGCCGCTCTGACCGAGAATGCCCTGGGTCGCGCCAACGGTGGTCTCGAACAGCTGCGTATTTGTCGTATTGACGGTCAAAAAGCTGACCCCATTGGTCGGATCATAGGAGGCAACGAGGCTAACGGTGCCGCCGGCGGTCTCAAGGAAATTCTGACCATTGATAATGGACGAACTGCCGATGCTGATCAAAAGATTCTGCTGCGCCTGAATATCTGTCTGAATCTTGCCCAGATCGGCCGTGGTTGGGTTCTGCGCCGTGACGAGGTCGTTCTTGATGTTGTCCATGACCGAAATGCTGGCATGCATAGCGGCGTCCATGGTCGAAACCATGGCCTGGCTTGAGCTGAGCGCACTGTTGACCGCACCGAGGGCGCCGACATCCGATCGCATCTTGGTCGCGATCGACCAATAGGAAGCGTTGTCTTGTGCGCCTTGAACGGCCAAACCGGTCGAAATTTCACTCTGTACTTTACTCAAATTGTGCTGTGTCTGCGTGAGGTACATCAGCGCCGTCATCGCGGACGTGTTTGTTAAAAGGCTGCTCGACATTGCATGTCCCTAAGATTGGGTGAATGATGTTGCGGGGACATACCGGATTTTCGCCGGTACGGCAGAGCGGCATGATGCCTTTGGATTGCGTTTACTCGACCCAACCTGCCATG
>CAYWHF010000028.1:0-3574 GCA_964457695.1 uncultured Methylocapsa sp. | reverse complement strand
GGCAGCATCATCATTCCCATCGACATGGTAAGCGTAGAGACGATCATGTCGATGACAAGAAACGGAAGCCCGATTAGAAATCCGATTTCGAAGCCGCGCCGCAATTCCGAAATCATGAAGGCCGGAACGAGCACCCTGATCTCGCCCTTCGCCTCGCCCTTCATTTTAAAATTGTCTTTTGCCAGCTCTTCAAAAAGCTTGAGGTCCTTTTCGCGCACTTGCGAGAGCATGAATTCGCGAAACGGCTCAACTATTTTTCCGAATGCTTCCTGCTCGGGCATTTTGCTGTCCATGAGCGGCTTCACGCCGGCTTCCCAAGCTTTATCGAAAGTGGGCGCCATGACATAAAATGTCATGAACAGCGACAGGCTAATAAGAATCAAATTGGCCGGCGTGCTTTGCAGTCCAAGCCCGGATCGCAGAAATGACAGGGCAACCGCGAATCGCGTGAAACTCGTCACCATGACAAGAAGACCCGGCGCAACAGACAACACCGTCAAAAGCGCTACAAGTTGAATAATCCGGCCCGCGACCGTTCCGCCGCCTTGCGGGAGTACCGCGCTGAGATCTGGCACCTGCGCCTTTGCCGCAGTCGCAAACAGAATGAAAAGGCCGAGGGTAACGACATATTTCCTCATTGGACCACCACGGATTGAAGAATGACCTCACGCACGACGCCACCGGAACGGATTGCAGCCCGCTCAGTCAAATCTTCGCGCAAATGTTGTAACCCGCCGGCACCGCTAATTTGCGCCGGTGTCAGCGTCCGCATGAACCCCAGAATATCCCCGCCGATTTCCGCGGCGGCGGCCTCCGGCTTCTGAAGCGCTTTGCGGTCAAAGACAATCGAGACCTGCACCCTTACCCAGCTGCCTTCCGGCCCGGCAAGGTTTGTGACGACGGGCGGCACTTCTTGAACGGCGGTATCGCCGCTGTATATCGTGCCACCCGGTTCGCCGAGCGGTTTAAGCGGACTTGGCGTTTCCTTCGGGACAGGTTTGCGGAGTATGACGCCAAGGCCGGCTCCTGTCGCGACTGCTAAAAGAGTTAAGGCGGCCACAATTGCGAGCCAAACGAAAATAGAGGGCCCAGATGGGGCAGGCCGTACGTTTTGCGGCGGCGGGTCTTCAGAGATCATCGTCACGGCATGGGCACTCGCTAAAACGGCTTCAGCCGGTCGTAAATCTGTTGAATCACCGCCGGCTGCTGGACCTCCATCATCCGCCCCCGCCCGCCATAGGAAATCCGCGCTTCGGCGATCTTGTCGTAGCCGATGGTGTTCTCCCGCGAAATGTCCTGTGGACGCACGATTCCGGCGACATTCAACAAGCGCAATTCAAAGTTTACCCGCACTTCCTGCGAGCCGCTGATGATCAGATTTCCGTTTGGCAGCACGTCGGTCACGGTAGCGGCGACCGACAGTTGAATCTTCTCCGACCGGTCGATCGATCCCTGACCGTTCGTCGACGAGTCTGAGGAAGCAGTTAACTGCGGCTGAACCTCCGAGGTTTTGCCGAACCAATTGAGCTTGAAGTCGAATCCCGAGTCGATCTTCGACGTTTGCGACCGGTCCGTGGCGTTGCCGAAGGTTGCCTTGTCATCGATAGCGATTTGCACTGTCATAACGTCGCCGATTTTCACCGCCCGCACATCGCCGAAGATGTTGGCGCGGCCCCCGTCCCATATGGCCGACTGCTGGCCAGGCGCGCGCGCCGGCAGAAATAGGGCACTCGCGGAAGGCTGCACCGAAGGGATCAACCCGGTGCCGACTGGGGTCATGGCGGGCTCCAGGCCGATCTCCCTGACGTCGCCGGCACAACCCGCCAAGGTGGCGGCGAAAATGGCGACCGCCATCTGCCGCATGTTAAGATTTTTTCTCTTCTGGATGGACCATGCCCTTCGTCAATTGCGCTGCACGGGCAGGCTCCATGTCGTTGAGAATTGCGCTTGCCGTGCGCGGCGGGAGTTTTGCCATGATGGCCGCCGCCATCTCATCCTCCATTGCGGAAAGGTGCTGCGCAGCGGCGTCAGGCTTCAGTTGGGCGTAGATCGCAATGACGGCGTCGCTGGCTTTCTTCAATGCCTCGTCGCGCTTTCGCTCCCATTCGACGAGTTGTTCCCGCTTTGAATCGAGTTCGGCAATACGCTGATGGACTTCTGCCTCCAATTCGCGCAGCTTTGCCGTCTGCCAGGCAATCCGGGCATCCCCGGCGACCGCGGCAATATTGGCGCAGAATTGATTGATCTCGCTGCCGGGCGTCGCCGGCGGCGTCGGCTTCGCGGCGTCAGATTTCTTTTGCTCGGCGCAGAGTCCTGCGGCCGGCGCCAGTAAATAGCCAAGCGCCACAACGATACGGGTAGGTTGCAATATGAGCTCGAGATTGGTCATAGGCGTTCTACCGCTTTGGTCACTTCCGGGGCTAAGATGACAAACCCTTCGCCAGAAGCCGATTCGGCCTTTTGTGCGCTGACCAAACTCATTTCGATTGCTTGGATCGCGTTGGCCGAAGCGCGGGTTAGGTCTGTTGCTCTTATTGATGATTGACAAATCTTGCGCAAAGCTGCCGGATGGCCTTCCTCATTGTCATTGCACCACCAGTTCGGCATGCAGCGCACCCGCCGATTTGATGGCCTGAAGGATCGCGATGATGCCCGAGGGGGTCAGGCCTATCTTATTCAACCCATTGACGAGACTGCTTAGGTTCGATCCCTTGACGATCGAAATCGGCCCCCCAGCCTGAACGGCTTCGATATCGGTATTTGGCGTGACGACGGTCCTGCCGCGCGAAAAGGGCGCGGGCTGCGACACTTGCGGCCGTTCGCTGATCTGAACGGTGAGATTGCCTTGGGTCACGGCGACGGTCGAGACTCGGACATCCTGACCAATGACCACCGTCCCGCTGCGGGAATCCATCACGACCCGCGCCGGCGAATCTGGCTCCACGAAAAGCTCCCCGATCTCGGGCCGGCTGGGGGCGCGCTGGAACGCGAAGGGCGTGAGGCTGGCTCGCCAGCGAGCGAGCACGTTCCTCGTGCCGTTCTTCAAGTATCGCGCGCTGGAAACGGTGACGGCTGAGGACCTGCGCCATTACCGGCTGCACCTCGAGCGCCAGTCGCTTGCCCCGCAGAGTGTAGTGCATCTGCTATCGGATGCGCGTTGTCTCTTGAACTGGTGCGTCGCCGAGGGGTTCCTGGAACGGACGCCGTTCCCGAGGAAGCTGCTGCCGCGGATTCAAGAGCGGCCGGCGAACCGACTCACGGACGAGGAGGTGGAGAAACTCGTCCACCTCCTGGAACCGTACGGTTTCGTCTGCCGCCTCGCTATCGGGACGGGGTTGCGCTGGGGAGAGCTCGTGCGCGTTACGAGCACAGACGTGAAGGACGAAATGCTCGTGGTCCATCGGACCAAGACGGGCAAGCTCCGTCGCGTGCCGATTCCGCGCTCACTCCGAGACGAACTGCGGTTGCGCATTGGTCCACTGGTTCCGCTTCGTCACGGAGACAGCTTCGCGCGCCAGGTACGGAAGCTCTCGGGGATCGAGCGCTTCCATCCGCATATGATGCGGCACACCTT
>CAYWHF010000027.1:11407-12243 GCA_964457695.1 uncultured Methylocapsa sp. | reverse complement strand
GTGAGCGGTAAATCCAATGGCCACCTTCGTCGCAAACTTGCGAAAAATCCGCCTCGTTCAAAAGGCTCTTGATAAAAGGGTCGTGAGGACCCTCGACTTCCACCGGTTCGCTGTCGCGGCCAATGAGCCGCACGAGATTGCGGCTTAAATCAAATGTCCCTGCAAAACTCCGGCCGCGGCCAAGCGGCCAGGTGATCGGAGCCGCATCGAGCGCCAGCGTCTTTTCGATCTCGTCCAAAAGCGCGAAAGGATCGCGCGACTCGCGATCGAGCTTATTGATAAAAGTCAGGATCGGAATATCGCGCAGCCGGCACACTTCAAACAATTTTTTGGTGCGCGCCTCGATGCCTTTGGCCGCGTCGATGACCATGATCGCTGAATCGACGGCCGTCAGCGTGCGATACGTGTCTTCCGAAAAATCCTCATGGCCCGGCGTATCGAGGAGATTGAAGACGCAGCCGCCATATTCAAATGTCATCACTGAGGTGACGATGGAAATTCCGCGCTCGCGTTCCATCCCCATCCAGTCCGAGCGCGTCTTGCGCCGGTTGGCCTTGGCGCGGACTTCTCCGGCAAGCTGAATCGCACCGCCAAAAAGCAAAAGCTTTTCGGTGAGCGTCGTCTTGCCAGCGTCGGGGTGGGAGATGATCGCAAAGGTCCGCCGCCTTGCGACCGGATCAAAATGGTTCATGCGCGAGCTTGGTTGCAGAGAGATGTGGCAATGTTAAATGGCGGATGAAAGGGCAGATGAAAGCATTCCTGAAGTTTAATGGTTCGGTTTCGTCAGTCCCACTTCCCCTGCCAGTTCCGCGAAGAAGAGCTTGCGCACCTCGGAG
>CAYWHF010000027.1:0-11397 GCA_964457695.1 uncultured Methylocapsa sp. | reverse complement strand
AAAGGTCCGCCGCCTTGCGACCGGATCAAAATGGTTCATGCCAAGGGGTGGTTGCAGAGGGAGGAAGGAATGTCAAATGGGCACCCGGTTTTCTGCGAAACTCGGGATCGCATCGTCTGCAATAAGCCTCAGCCCAAATCGGCCATTGGCAGTTTGTCAGACGGCGCGCTTGCGTCCAGCACCTTTCCAGCTTATCTTACCTTCGTCTTACTTTTCGAAGGCGCGCCAAATGGCCCCAGCCCAAAAACTGACGATCAGGCTTTCGACCAAGGGCCAGGTGATCCTGCCCAAAGCGATCCGGCAAAGGCGGCAGTGGGACGCGGGAACACGGCTCGTGGTCGAGGATACGGCCGAGGGCGTGTTGCTGAAGGCCGCGCCGGTTTTTGAGCCTGCGCGGGCGGACAAGGTGTTCGGCTTGTTAAAGGTTTTGGGCCCGCCGAAGACGCTCGAAGAAATGGATGTCGGCATCGCCGCCGAGGCAAGGCGCCGCCATGCTCGCGATTGATACCAATCTCATCGTTCGCTACCTCACGGCCGATCATCCCAAGCAATCGCCGAAAGCCAAAGCGCTCATCGATAGCGAAGAGGTCTTTGTCTGCACCACGGTTCTGCTCGAAACGGAACGGGTGCTACGCGCCGTTTATGGATTTGCGCCGGTCGAAGTCGCCAAAGCGCTCGGAGCTTTTGCCGGTTTGCCGAGCGTGACTTTGGAAGATTCAGCGCTCGCCGCGAAGGCGCTCGACTGGACTGTTCGAGGGATGGATTTCGCCGATGCCCTTCATTTGGCGAAAGCACAAAGCTGCGACGCATTCGTGAGCTTCGACCGGCGCTTTGCGAAAGCGGCCAAGGTGCTAATCGGAATCGAAGTACGCGTGCTCTAACGCGCAGTTCTCGCCGGTCATTCGCCGGAAGCAGCCATAAAGGAGAGCTGGTTCGCGCCGCCGAAAAGCAAGAGCTTTTAGGTGAGCGTCGTCTTGCCCGCGTCGGGGTGGGAGATGAGGTCCGCCGCCTTGCGACCGGATCAAAATGGTTTATGCGGGGGTCTGGTTGCAGAGGCAATGTCAAATGACGGAAGAAAGCGCACTTTGTCCGATTCGGCCGAAAACCTTACAAGGCCTCATATATGTGAGCCTTGAGTTGGTGCGATCGCGCGCAAAAGTGGTATTTTTGGCGGGGCGCGATACGTAGCCCGGATTTAGCGTGAGTAGGGATCCGAAGAAGCAATGGCTGACTTATTTAACTCATTTATTTCCAAGGCATATCTGCGATCGGTTTGGGCACTAGAATTTGAAGCCTTCAAGGGCTCGGAAGAGGAAGCCACTCTTGAAGCGCGGTTGCAGCGCTGGTCGCTGCGCAGAGACCTTCGTGAAACCTCCGCAGAGGCCGCATTCATCCAGGAGTTCTTCCACGATACTTGGGGCTACGAGCAAACTGGCCAGGTGGGTGCGGAAGCAGGTTCCTTCACGTTGTGGCCCAAGTTCGCCATCGCAGGCGCGGGTGCAACGGGTAGCGCGGGGGAGGCCGACCTTGCGATCGGCAATTTCCAAAAGAATGACAATAACCCGATTCCCCAAGTGTTGTGCGAGTTCAAGCACATTCGATCCGACCTCGATGCTCCCCAGAAGCGGAAAGGTAACAATCGTTCGCCGGTTCGGCAGTGCCTCGATTACCTAGCCTATGCACGGCGGGGATTTTTCCCCTCGGACCCGATTCTCCCGACGTGGGGAATTGTGACCGATATGAATGAATTCCGCCTTTACTGGTTTGACAAGGGACATCACCAATCCCTCCGCTTCACCATTCTCGCGACTGATCTACTGAAAGGAACAAGCTTAGTGGCGACGAGCGAGTCTGCTCGCCTCGACCGCTTTCTGTTCCTAAAGGCTTTCCATCGCAACACATTAATATCACCTATCGGCCGGTCTCAGCTTGTTAGTTTGATTGGACAACAACGCTTCAGAGACCGGGAACTCGAAAACGAGTTCTATGGTGAGTATCGGAAATTTCGTGAACGTCTTTACCAAACACTGCTCGAACGGAATGGCGAAGGCACGCCCCGCTTTCCGGGTACGCGCGGGCGTCTTGTTCGGCTTGCCCAGAAAATTCTTGACCGTAGCATCTTTATTTTCTTTTGCGAGGACATGGGACAGGCACTCGCCTTCCCACCCAAGCTACTTCGGGATTTCCTCATTGATCGCAGCAAAGATCCGTATTTCGACTCTGACGGTACAACGATTTGGCAGGATATGCTGCGCCTGTTCAAGGCGATGAATGAAGGGCGGGCCTTTGGCGGCAAAGCGCTCAACCAGTTCAACGGCGGGCTCTTTGCCCGTGACGATGATCTCGAAAAGCTGCATATCCCGAATTTGGTTTTTTGCCAGCACATGCAGGGAGCCAACGAAGCGAGTCTTTATTCGTTTAAGGAAACGCTTCTATACCTTTGCGCGTCCTACAACTACGCTTCTGATCTCGGGCGGGCGGAAGGCGCACGGGCATTCGAACGGGACCCATCCAAAAGCCTCGGGCTCCATACGCTCGGGCGCATTTTCGAGCAGTCCATCACCGAGCTGGAGATCCTCGAAGCAGACGCGGACAATCGCCCGTCAGTCAACAAGGAGAGTAAACGCAAGCGCGATGGGGTCTATTACACGCCGGAGTGGGTGGTGGAACGGATCGTGGATGAGACGCTCGGGCCGCGCCTCGCCCAGATCAAAAAGGAATGCGAATGGCCAGCCATCGAAGATCCGGCACTTGAGGTGCTTAATGCGTATTCAGTGCGGTTGAAGACGCTTACCGTACTCGATCCCGCCTGCGGCTCCGGCGCGTTCCTCATCACCGTGTTGCGCTATCTGGTTGATGAGTGGCATGAGGTGCAGGGGCTTAGGCGGCAGATAACAAAGGGCCGCGCGGAAAAGGACAGCGACGACGAGCTTATCGCAGAGATTCTGAGATCGAACATTTACGGCGTCGATATCAATCTTGCCTCCGTGGAAATCGCCCGGCTTGCGCTCTGGCTACATACCGCGCGCGGTGACAAGCCGCTTTCATCGCTCGACGAGAATATTCGCGAAGGAAACAGCCTGATTAGCAGCGATTTCTACAAGGGGCAGACCGATCTTGCACTATACGACGATGCGCATAGAGAACGTGTCAATGCATTTGATTGGGAGGCCACTTTTCCGACCGTCTTCGCAAACGGCGGATTCGATGCGGTGGTAAGCAATCCTCCTTACGTCAAGCTTCAGAATTTTCGAACGGTCTACGCCGATATGGCAATGTTTTTGCGGAATGGACGACCTGAAGCAGGGGTGAAGCCATACACGAGCACGCAAACCGGCAACTTCGATCTTTATCTTCCTTTTATCGAGAAAGGTATCTCACTTCTCAACGATTACGGTTGCCTTGGGTACATCGCGCCTAGCTTGTGGACGACGAATGAGTATGGGGAGGGCTTGCGAAAGCTGATCTCAACGGGCCGTAATCTGGATCGCTGGATCGACTTCAAGGCCTATCAAGTTTTCGAGGAATCGACGACCTACACGGCACTCCAGTTCGTTACAAAGGCGCACAACAATGCCATCCGGGTGGCTGAGGCAGCCGAGGGCGAAATTCCCGCCAATCCTTGGGTCGGTGCGCGCAAGATGTTGCCTTATGGGGGCGAACAGTTCGGAGAGCGATGGCTGCTGCTCGCTGGCGAGCAGCGCGCGCTGATCGATCGACTCTACGAGCACTGTAAGCGGCTCGATGACTCGGAGCATACATCAAATATTTTCGTTGGTATCCAGACGAGTGCGGACGCGATCTATCACCTCAAGAAAATCGGACGTGGCCGCTATCTGTGCACGCCCAGGGGTGAGGATGCTCCGCCGCCCTATGAGGTTGAGATCGAAGATGCTTTGATGAAGCCGATTGTCTCGGGCGCTGAATCAAAGCGTTACATCACTCCATTAACGAAGATCCACCTTCTTTTTCCGTACAACGTGAACGAGAAAGGAGCGAAGCTCATCGACCAAACCACAATGCAATCGAACTATCCGAAGACATGGGCATATCTTCGCAGCTACGAAACCGCTCTCCGGGAAAGGGAGAGCAACAAAATGGACGATGATACTTACTGGTGGGGTTACAACTACCCAAAGAACTTAGACAAGCAAGAGATCACAAAGCTGATAGTACCTCGGCTCGTTGCCCATCTTGCATGCTGCGTGGACGAAATCGGTTCAATATATCTCGACAATGTGGATGTTGGAGGCATCGAGATAGCTGACGGCAAGCAGCCGTTCTTCATTGCAGGCATACTCAATTCTCCGGTTGCGAACTTCGTATTCAAGAGAATTTCGAAGCCGTTTCGAGGTAGCTACTTGTCGGCTAACAGGCAGTTCATCGCGCCTTTACCAATTCCACCCGCCTCTAGCGAGGAACGTGTTGACGTCGCAAAAAGGGCGAAGGCGCTCCAAGCGGCGCATAGCCAGCGCCGGATACGCTCGAAAAAATCGCGCGCCGCCTCTCGGCTGCCCGCAGGCGCAAAAAGCCGGAAACCTGGTTGTTCGCCGGGCTGAAATCGAAACGGGATTTGATCGCTGAAGCCCCTGCAAGGCTTGACCTTGACCAAAAAGAGAAATGGGCTGAGGAACAGTACAAATCTGCTCTTGCAGCCCGCTATGACGCCATCTCGACTCGCCTATCACCTGGCGCCTCCCTCTCGGCAGAATCTAAGGAGGGCGAGCTGTCATTCTCCGTTGATGGCATACGGGTCATCGATCGAATCTTTACCGGAGAGGCTGAGGGTGAGTTCATACTCGCGCAATGGAAAGTTCTGGCCGCTACTTTCAGCATCGCAGAAAAAACCGACGGAAAGAAGCTTGCCAATGCTCTGCGCAAGCTTGCCGTCGCGGACAACCCCGCGCTCGTTAAGCAAATCATTGCCCTTGAAGAAGAACTCTCGACTCTGGAAGCCGATATTGCACGTCAGGAAGCAGAGATGAATGCCCTCATCAACCGCCTCTATGGGCTTACGAAATCTGAGGCGCAGTTGGTTGCCAAAGGCTAGCGGCCAGAGGATAATGAAGATTCGATCCCAAAGGCGTAGTGGACCGGGACACGGTCGGGCTAAGCCTAACAGATAAACCAACGCATGAACCCCAACGTTCTCTCAATCGCAGGTCTAGACCCGAGCGGCGGGGCGGGGATAGCGGCCGATCTCAAGACATTTGCTGCGCTTCAATGCAACGGCGTGGCGGTCATCACCGCCTTGACCGCGCAGAATATGCAAGGCGTCAAAGCCTTGCATGTCCCGCCCGCCGATTTTACCGCCGCGCAGATCGATACGATCTTTGCAGACATCGAGGTCGCCGCCGTCAAAATCGGGATGCTGGCCTGCGGCGCGATCGCGGAAGAGGTCGCGGAGAGGCTTGCGCACTATAAGCCCCCGTTTATTGTCCTCGATCCGGTGCTGACAAGCACGAGCGGCGAGGCTTTGGCAACGTCCGATACAGCCGCGACCATCGTCCGGTATCTGTTTCCGCTCGCGACCCTTATCACTCCAAATCTTTCCGAAGCGGAGCGGCTTTCGGGGAAGGCCGTCGCGCCGAATCGCGACGGCATGCGCCACGCGGCCAGGTTACTGCATGCACGCGGAGCGAAAGCCGTGCTCGTCAAGGGCGGCCATTTGGCAGGGCCAACATCGGACGATGTTTTCTTCGATGGCGAGTCTTATCGGCTCTTTTCTGCTCCCCGCATCGAAACCCGCAATACCCATGGCACCGGCTGCACCTTATCTTCCGCAATCGCAGCTTACCTCGCAAAAGGCTATGCCCTGTCCGAAGCAATCGGCGCCGCCAAAACCTATCTCAATGGCGCGCTTGCCGGAGCCGATGCGCTGAATGCCGGCCATGGCCCGGGGCCGCTCCACCATTTTCATGAGCTTTGGAAGCGCTAGGTTCCCAAACTGCCGCCTTTGGTATATGGGGTGCTGCAAACCCCAAGCCGCAGCCCCATATGAGGGCTTGCACAAGATCCTCAAACAAATGTCGTGAGACTTTTGTACGACCGGCACGCCGGCCGCGCACCAAAATTTGTGAACCAGGTCCAAGAATGAAGCTTCGCAATATCGCCATCATCGCCCATGTCGACCACGGCAAGACGACGCTTGTCGACCGTCTGCTCCAACAGGCCGGCGCTTTTCGCGAAAATCAGCGCGTCGCCGAGCGCGTGATGGATTCGAACGATCTCGAAAGAGAGCGCGGCATCACGATCATGGCCAAGGCCACCTCGATTGCCTGGAAGGACACGCGGATTAATATCGTCGACACGCCTGGCCATGCCGATTTCGGCGGCGAGGTCGAGCGCATTCTGTCGATGGTCGATGGCGCGATTGTCCTTGTCGATGCGTCCGAAGGGCCGATGCCGCAAACCAAATTTGTCGTCGGCAAGGCGCTCAAGATTGGCCTGAAACCCATTGTCGCAGTCAACAAAATCGACAAGCCGGACGCGCGGGCAGCCGAGGTCGTCAATGAGGTTTTTGACCTTTTTGCTGCGCTCGATGCGAGCGACGCGCAACTCGACTTTCCTATTCTCTACGGCTCCGCGAAACAGGGCTGGATGGCGTTGGGCCCGGAAGGCCCGAAGGAGAGCATGGCGCCGCTCTTCGACCTGGTCATCAAGCACGTGCCGCCGCCCGCAACGGGAGAAAGCGGCTTTCGCATGCTCGGGACTTTGCTCGAAGTCAATCCCTATCTCGGGCGGCTCATCACAGGCCGGATATTTGCAGGCAGGATCAAGCCCAATCAGGCGGTCAAGGTTTTGGATAGGAAAGGCAATGTGGTCGAACAAGGCCGCGTCTCCAAGATCCTGGCCTTTCGCGGCATCGAACGCACCCCGATCGAGGAAGCGGAGGCCGGCGACATTGTCGCCATCGCGGGACTAGAAAAATTCAACGTCGCCGACACGCTTTGCGCTCCCGACGTCACCGAGCCGTTGCAGGCACAGCCCATTGATCCGCCGACTTTGTCGATGACATTTATGGTCAACGACTCGCCGCTTGCCGGAACCGAAGGGGATAAGGTGACGAGCCGCGTCATCCGCGCCCGGCTCTACAAAGAGGCGGAAGGCAATGTCGCTTTGAGGGTCGAGGATTCGCCGGGCTCCGATTCTTTTATTGTGTCGGGGCGTGGCGAATTGCAGCTTGCCATATTGATCGAGACCATGCGCCGCGAGGGTTTTGAGCTTGGCGTGTCGCGGCCAAAGGTCGTGTTTCAAACGGACGAGGCCACCAAAGAGCTCCTTGAGCCAATCGAGGAGGTGGTGATCGATCTCGACGAGGAATTTTCCGGCGTCGTCGTACAAAAACTGGCCGAACGCAAGGCGGAGATGATCGAGATGCGCCCGTCGGGCGGCGGGCGCCTGCGGCTTGTCTTTCATGCGCCGACACGTGCCCTCATCGGTTATCAGGGCGAGCTACTGACCGATACGCGCGGAACCGCGGTCATCAACCGCCTGTTTTATGTCTATGCGCCTTGGAAAGGCGAGATTGCCGGCCGACGCACCGGCGTTTTGATCTCAAACGACGAGGGCGAATCGGTCGCTTACGCGATGTGGAAGCTTGAGGATCGCGGGCCAATGATGATCGAGCCTGGCTGCAAGGTCTATCGCGGTATGATCGTTGGCGAGCACACCCGCGGCAACGACCTCGAGATCAACGTCCTAAAGGGCAAGCAGCTGACAAATATCCGCGCCGCGGGCAAGGACGAGGCCGTGCGCTTGACACCGCCCATAAGGATGACGCTCGAAAAGGCGCTTGCCTATATCGAGGACGATGAGCTTGTCGAGGTCACGCCAAAGTCGATCCGGCTGCGCAAGGCCCTGCTTGGTCCCAATGACCGCAAGCGCGCGGTTCGCACAAAGGAGAGCGCCTGAATGCGGCGGCCAATCGTGAGCTCGGCCATGAAATGGAATTATGTATGTAGACTTGGTATTATCCCAAAACCGGCAGCCGCGCGATGAGCTTTTCGTAAAGCAGGTTTTCGGCCATAAAGACATAGTCTTGGGCGGCTACACAGACGTGCGCGGCACCTTGCGCGATCAGCCAATCGGCGAGCGGCGCGGCTTTGTCCCTTGGGCAATTCAGAGCGAGGCGGCCATCGGCGGCATAAAGCCGCAAACGTGCCGAAAACGCCGCCTTGGCCTCCGAAAAAGTAGACTCCGCGAAGCGCGGCAGCACGGCAAAGATCTCGCGCGTGGTGCGGGCCTCTTCCTCGGCGGCGATGCGCGAGAGAATGCTGCGGGCCTTTTCGCGCGCCTGAAGATTCCAATCAGCCCCTAACGAGGCGACGAGATTGGCCTGCGAGCGCAAGATCGTTCCGTCGTCCAGAATTTTGAGCGCATTGGCGGCGAGCGTCGCGCCCGTCGTGGTGATATCAACGACGAGCTCGGCCTTGCCCGCGGCGGGCGCGCCCTCGGTCGCGCCAAGGCTTTCAACGATTCGGTAGTCGGTGACATGGCGCGCGGCAAAAAAGCGCCGCGTCAGTTGCACATATTTTGTTGCAACCCGCATGCGCTCGCCTCTCCGCGCGCGGAAGGCCGCTGCAACGTCTTCCAAATCCGCCATGGTCTTCACATCGATCCAGGCGCGGGGCACGGCAACGACCACATCCGCATGGCCAAAACCGAGCGGCGCCAACAGCACGGCCTTTTGTTCGGGCACGGCGATGGTCTCGCGAATGAGGTCCTCGCCCGTGACGCCAAGATGGACATCGCCTGTAGCTAAAGCCGACACGATATCGGCAGCGGAAAGAAAAGCGATCTCGACATCCTCAATGCCCGCCAAGCTGCCGCGATAATCGCGCGCGCCATGCACGAGTTCGAGCCCCGCGCGGGCAAAGAAAGCCAAGGCGTTTTCTTGCAGCCTTCCTTTCGAGGGGATGGCAAGCACGAGGGCTGTTTCGCGCAGGCTCATGGGCGCTATCCTTCCGCCCTCAAATGGTCGAGCCAAATCGCTGCGCCGACGGCGGGGATAGAATTTTTTGCGCCAAGCGCTTGCGGCAACCCGTCATAGCGCCCGCCCCCAGCAAAGGGTTCCGCCGCGCCCTGCTCTTTTGCCTCAAACACAAAGCCCGTGTAATAATCGAGATTGCGGGTGAACCGTGCGGCAAAATCGATTTTTGCAAAATCAAGCCCCTGCGCGGCGATATGCGCGAGCCTGATGTCGAAACTGTCAAGCACGGCGGAAAGATGGAGATTTGCTTCGGCTGCCAGCGCGCGCAAAAGTTTGGAAGCGTCTTGGGGACTACCTTCGATTGCCAAAAATTGCGCGATTACTGCGCTCTTTTCAGTCGAAAACCCCGCGCTTGAGCGGAGCGCCGCCTGTTCCAGAAAGCGGTCGGCAATCTCGGCAGGCGTGCGCCCGCCGGCCGGCGCCACGCCCGCGATGGAAAGAAGGTCCTCGACGAGCGCGCGCCCCCCCGCATGGTCGGCGCGCTCAATCAGTGCGAGTACGCCGGAATGATCAACACTGCCGCCAGTGGGCGGTCTCAAAATCATCTCGAGCGGTTTTCCGTTGGTAAGGCCCCGCGCGATGCGGCGGCGCCATTCCGGCCAAAGACTTAGTGCTTGTAAAAATTTTGCAAAAAGCCCGGCATCGCCCCACCCCATTACAGGTTCAATTTTGCGGGCAGCGGCCGCGGCATTGAGCGCAAGAGCGAGGATCTCGGCGTCTGCCGCCTCCCGGTCGCTGCGGCCAAAGCTTTCGATGCCTGCTTGAATGAATTCGCTTGGGAACCCGGGGCGATAGCGGAACACTGGCCCGCAATAGGAATAGGTGGCGCGCTTGCCGGCCATGGGGCCAGCAAGATAGGCGGAAAGCACGGGAATCGTATATTCTGGGCGCACGCAATAATCGGCGCCGGAGGGATCGCTTGTGAGATAAAGCTGGGCGCGCAAATCTTCGCCGGAATCGAAAAAGATCGAAGCCGGCTGCAGGATGGCGGGCTCGGCGCGCGCATATCCCGCAGCTTCAAGCTGCGCGATGATGCGCGCGGCGCACTGAACCGTAACAGACAAGGCAATCCCGGAATGCTAAAAACTTTGTGCCACTCTTAGCAAGGAAGGCTGCCTATTGCGACAAGTTTTGGCAGGCAAGGAATTTGTCCGATTGCGGGCTCAAGACCTTTCAAAATGTTACGCGAAACATTTTCCTCCATTTTCGGCCAAAAATATTATAGGCGTCATACGTCGCCCGGCCTCTTCTATGTAAGGTCAGGCGGAAATTTGGTATATTGGGATTTGGCTGGCGAAGCTGCGCGATTTTACGGCTATGAAAGAAATCAGAGAACCAGAGAGACTGACACCCGTTCTGGCGGAAACCGATGTCCTTGTCGTCGGCAGCGGGCCTAGCGGACTGGCAGCAGCGGTCAGCTCGGCGCGGGCAGGGGTGCCGACGATGCTTGTCGAGCGCTACGGCTGCCTTGGCGGCAATCTCACCCATGTCGGGGTTGAGGGGATTGCCTGGTACCGGCAGGAGGAGACGGTCGATGTCGAGGGAATCGGCATTGAATTCGAACAAAGGGCCAAGACTTTTGGCGCCGCCTCGCCCGAACCGCAATCGCTAAGCCACGCGATCAACGCGGAAATGTTTAAGATCGTCGCGGACAATTGGGCGCAGGAGGCCGGTGTGGATACGCTCCTTCACGCGCTTGCTGTCGGCGTCATTCGCGACGGCAATGAACTCAAAGGGATCATCATCGAAAGCAAATCGGGCCGCCATGCCATTCTTGCCAAGCGTCTCATCGACGCGACTGGGGATGCCGATGTCGCTGCGCTCAGCGGCATTCCCTGCCGCAAGACTCCGAAGGAGGACATGCTGCCGGTCACGGTGATGTTTTCCTGTTCCGGTGTCGACCGGTCCCGGTTCCTCGAGTACGTCAAAGCCAACCCAAAGAAATACAAGGACTGGGGCAAGAACTGGGAAATTGAAACCGGCGGCAAGGAAGACGAGCTGTTTAGCCCCTATCTCGAAGAGCCTTTCGAAAAGGCGCGGGAAAAAGGCATCATTCCAGCGGGCTTCAAAAGTATCGGCGGCACCTGGAGCGCAATCAGCGATCAGGGCGAAGCGACCTATCTCAATATGGTGCATATGCTCGAATATGACGGCACGGATGTCCGCGATCTCACGCGCGGGGAAATCGAAGGGCGGCGTCAGGCTATGCTCGCGATCAGGGCGCTGCAGCATTTTGCGCCCGGATTCGAGAAGGCGGCGTTGCGCAATTTTGGCATCACGATCGGCATTCGGGACACGCGAAAAATCATCGGCCGCTATAACCTAACCGAGCAAGACGTGCGAGAGCAGGCGCGCTTTGAAGACTCAATTGGGATCTTTCCGGAATTCATCGACGGTTATGGCGT